>JABGZB010000231.1 GCA_018674955.1 Verrucomicrobiota bacterium
CGTTCCGCACCGACATGCCGCACGCGGCTGATTGCGTTTTTTATTCCGACTTGGCCAAGGTCTGCGAGCAGCGCGTCGCAGTGCCGGAAGTGTTGCTTCAAATCCGCCGGCACCCGTTCAGCATGACCAAGCGCAACGAAGAAAACATCCAAAGCTGGGTGCTCGACGAGTGGGAGGCGATCCAGCACGCATTCGGCCTGATGCAGCAACAGGGTTTGACACGATGGCTGCGTCAACAAAAGTTGCGCTGCATGTTCGCCGCGCGCTCCCGCGTCAAGATGCAGCAGATAGCCGACGAAAAACCGGATCACGTGCAGCGCATTTACGAGTCCGCCCGGCCTAAGGTGCCGTGGCTGCACTGGCAACTCGGGATGGTCACTGTCTTTTTTCGCGACCTCTTTTTCGGTTCGTCGCTAAACAAGGAGCAATGGCAGTAGCAGCAAAATGAATTTACCGTTTCTCTCAACCGAACGTTCGACCGGCTGGCTTAAACCATTCGGCGGCACAGCATTAGTGCTCATCATCGTCACGCTGTTTTTGTTTTGGGACAGCTTCGATCCGGCGCTGATTTTATTCTCCAACGACGGCCCGCTTGGCTCTATCAGCACCGAAGCGATCGAGATGCCCGGCACGTTTTCCGGCTACTGGCACGACTTGAACTGGCTCGGCTACGAGCAGCCCAGCGCCTCGCCCGGCATTTACATGGCGCTTGGCCTGCTGCTGCAAAAATCCGTCCTCTACCTCAAATGGTGCACGCCAATCTGCCTGATTTTTCTCGGGCTGTCCGCCTGGTTTTTCTTTCGCACGCTTGGCTTCCGCAACCTCGCCTGCACGATCGGCGCGGTGGCCGCCGCGTTCAACATGGAGGTCGTCTCGTATGCCTGCTGGGGATTGCCGTCGCGGTCGCTCACGTTCGCCACGTCGTTTCTCGCTGCTGCGTTCGTTCTGCGCGCTCTAAAGTCGCGGCCGTTGGCGAACCTCGCCCTAGCCGGCATCTGCGTCGGGCTTGGCCTGATGGAGGGGTACGATATCGGCGCGCTGTTCAGCCTCTACATCGCGGCGTTTGTGTTGTTTGGATTTGTTATCAAGTCGATGCCGCTTAGGCGCGCGGCGGGCCGCGGCTTCGCCGGCATCGCGGTGGTGGCACTCGTCGCCGGGTTGGCCGCCGCGCAAACGATGTCCACCCTTGTCAGCACCCAACTCCAAGGCGCGAGCAGCGGCCAAGCTGATGTCCAGCAAACGCCCGCGCAACGCAACGCAGCCAAGGAGCGGCAGTGGACATTTCTCACGCAGTGGAGCCTTCCGAAACTGGAGACGCTGCGCATAGTGATCCCCGGCCTTTACGGCTACCGCCTCGACACCCCGCGTCCGTACGACGGCAACAAGCTTCGTTCGCTCGAGGGCGGTAACTACTGGGGCTCGATGGGGCAGGACCCGGTGCTCGATCGCGTTGCCGAGGTGGAGGAAGTCATCGCCGCATTCGGCCAGCGCAACGTCGTCCCCGGTGAGTTGGCCGAGGCGTTGGATGTTACTGTCCAGAAGGCGACACAACTGATGACTCTGGTTCAAAACAAAAACCAGTTCCTTCAGCGCCACTCCGGATCAGGCGAATACGCCGGAATCATCGTCGTGCTACTCGCCGTTTGGGCGCTGTTTTTCGCACTGCAGAAACGCGCAAACATTTACTCGCCGACCGAACGTCGGATGATTCTGTTTTGGGCCGCGCTAGCCGTCGTGTCGCTACTTTTGGCTTACGGACGGCACGCGTTGTTTTATCAACTCGTCCATCAATTGCCATTTTTTAACACGATGCGAAACCCGATTAAGTTCCTGCACCCCATGCACTTGGGGTTGATCGTTTTGTGCGGATACGGCGTCGATGGTCTGTTGCGCTTGGCCAAGCGCGAGGCGACCGAGCCAAGCCGCGCGGTCAGGCTTTGGGTACGCGGCACGGGCATCACCGCTGGAGTGATGCTACTTGGCTCGCTGATTTTTGGGGCGTCAAAAAAATCGCTCGGGCAACACATCGCCTCGCGCAGTTTCGATCCGGCCGCCGCGCAGGCAATGGCCGGCTTCAGTGCAATGGAAATCATCCTGTCCGCGCTGCTGCTTGGCGTGGGCGTTTTTCTCATCGCAAAAGTGATGCGCGGCAACGCAGCGGCCAAGTGGGCAGTCGCGCTTGGCTTACTGATCGTGATCGACCTGACACGCGCCAACTCGCCGTGGGTGCAGTACGACGATTACAAGCACAAGTACGAGGCCAGCAATCCGCTCATAAGCACCTTGGCCAAGTCGCCGCACGAGGGACGCGTGACAATCTCTCCCCTGCCCTCCGGGTTGCTTAACCAGCTATACCGTATCGAGTGGTTGCAACATCAGTTTCTGTACAACAACGTCCAGTCACTCGACCTTGTGCAAATGCCGCGTATGGCCACCGACCACGAGGCATTTGAGCGGCGATTCACCATCACCGGCGACACGAACACGCATTACCTCGCCGGACGCCGATGGGAACTCACCAACACGCGCTGGCTACTCGGCGGCACTAACGACGTCGCGTTTTTCAATCAGCAACTCGATCCCGGCAAAGGGCGTTTCACGGTGGCTACGAACTTCGCTGTCGGCCTCCGGCCCGATACAAAAAACCCGAACGCGCCGGGCACAGAGGACTTCACTACGAAATTCAACACAGCCGGCCCGTACAGCCTGATCCGGTTTAACGGCGCACTGCCCCGGACCAAACTGTATAGTCAGTGGCAGGTGCAGACGAATGACGCCATGTCACTCGAGACCTTGGCCAGGCGGGAGTTTGATCCCCAAGCCACAGTGATCGTCAACGCGTCGATCTCCCCGTCTACTTCCGCGCTTGGCCAATCGGCAGGCGAAGTCATCACCCAGTCGTACCGGCCGAAAGAAATACGCCTCACCGCCCTGCCCACCGTCGAGTCGGTGCTACTCCTGAACGACCATTGGTCGCCGCACTGGCGCGTCACGGTCGATGGCCAACCGGCGGAGCTACTGCGCTGCAACAGCGTTATGCGCGGCGTGCGCCTGTCGCCCGGCAACCATGAGGTGGTGTTCTTATTCCAGCCACCGCTGACCTGGCTTTACGTCAGCTTGGCTTCGCTGCTCGGCGGCTTTGGGTTGCTGGGTTTCGTTATTGTGGACGAACGGAAAAAAACTTCGGCGTAATGGGTGAGCAGCAAAGTTACTATCGCGAGAACGAGGAGTATGCCGAGTTCCTCGAGGGGTGGGATCCCAGTTTTTACGCCAAGTACGCCGACACGCTCTGCCCGGACGAACCCGGTGGCAAGGCGCTCGACGTCGGCTGCGGCGTGGGCCAGGTCGTGCAGCGTTTGATGGATGCCGGGCATGAGGCGCACGGTGTCGAGGTGTCCGAGCCGAACATCGAAAAGGCCAGGCGAATCAGCGAACGCTGCCAGCTTTACGACGGACGCACGCTACCGTTCGGTGACACAAGCTTCGACAGCATCGGCGCGCTGAACGTGCTCGAGCACGTCGAGGAACCGGAAGCTTTCCTTGCCGAGTTGGTGCGCGTCACAAAACCGGGCGGCAAGGTCGTCATCTCGAGCCCGAATTTTTTCCGTGCGCTTGGTGTGCGCGACTACCATCCCCGCATGCGCGGCCTCGGTAACAAGTGGCGCAACTGGCAGCGGCTCCGGGCCAAGCGCCGGCAGATGGCGGCCGAGCCCGAATCGGTGCGCTTCGACCGGATGGAGCCGATCCGCCGTGAGCCGTTCCAGCCGGACGACGACGCGATCGTCGCCACGAACGGCGTCGAGATAAAATTCTTCCTCGAGCAAAACGGCTGCGAAGTGCTGCGTGCCGAGTGCACCGACCGCACCGTGGCCAAGCCGATCGACTTCGCGCTCAACCTCGGCCCGTGGCGCCATCTCATGTTCAACGCCTTCGTCGTCGCACGCCGGAAATCTTGAAACAGCGAATGCACGCACCCTCCCCGACGACGAATGCTCAATTGGGATTCGCGATTGTAATTGACTAAACCAATTTACAGCAATCACCATCCATCCGACATATGACAGCCAAACTGACAGCAGTGATTGCAGCTATCCTAGCGGCGGGATGTGGCAGATCAGAGCCACCCGTTGAGGAGAAATCTGCTAACCCCGCTCCCGAGTTACCGGCGAATCCAGCACCGAAGCCAAAACCGGTTGAGCCCGCCGCCAAGGTGACACGGCCGGAGATTTCCATTTGGGAAGCAGCCAGAAACGGCAACATTGAAGCCGTCCGACTGCACTTGACTGCAGGCGCGGATGCCAACATCAGGGACGAAGGCGGCTGGGTGCCGCTGCACGGCGCGTCCGGCTCGGGGCACAGGGAAATCGTCGAACTGCTACTGGCCAACGGCGCAAAAGTAAACGTCCCGGCCATGAGCGGAAAAACGGCCCTCGACTACGCGTCCAGGGCCGCCCACAAGGAAACCGCCGATTTCTTGCGCCGACACGGCGGAAAAATACGCGCGGAACTGAAAGGTGAAGGGAAATGAATTGACGGGTTACGGCTTGAAGTCGGTGAGGATTTCGGTGTGTTCACGGCTTTGCAGCACACGGCCCAATGGGGTGTCGCTGCCCTTGGCCAGCGAGGCGCGCAATGCCTCCGCTTTACCTTCGCCAGAGGCGAGCACCCACACTTCGCGGGCAGCGGCCAAGGCGGGGTAACCCAGCGTGATGCGGCGCGGCGGCGGCTTGGGGCCGGTCACCGCGCGATACACCGCCTTCGACTCGATCGACTCGGTGTCGCCGGGGAATAGCGACGCGACGTGGGCATCTTCGCCCATGCCGAGGAACACGAGATCGATCACCGGCTGGCCATCCGCTTGGCTGTCGGTTAACTGCTCCAACTCATCAGTGGCGAGTTGCACCGCCTCGGTTTCGCTGCACTCGGTTTGCACGCGGTGCACTTGGCCAATCGGAATTTGCAGCGGCCGGAACAGGCCGTCGTCCGCAAGTTTGAAATTGCTCTCGTCGTCTGTCGGCGGCACGACTCGCTCGTCGCCCCAAAAAAAATGGACGTTGTCGAACGCGCTTGGCTCCGCCAGCTCCGCCACCGAATCGTAGAGCAGCCTCGGGATGCGCCCGCCGGACAGCGCGACGGTGAACGGCCTGCCCGCGTCGCGCTTGGCCAAGAGCTCAAGCCACTGCGCGGCAGCGTATTCGGTAAGCGCGGCCTTGTCGGCGAAAGCCGTGCAACCGCTCATCGCTTGGACGGTTTCGGGTTGTGCCACTTGTGGCTGTCCTGCTCGAGTAGGTCGTCCGCCGCCACCGGCCCCCACGTTCCGGCAGCGTAAAATTCGCGGTTCGACAACGGAGTGCCGCCCCACCCAGCGCGGATGTCATCGACAATCTGCCAGGCGGTCTCCACCTCGTCACGCCGGATGAACAGCGTGGCGTCGCCGGCCATCGCCTCGAGCAGCAGTCGCTCGTACGCCTCGGGCGTGTAGGCGCCAAACTCGGCGTCGTAGTCGAAGTGCATGCGCACCGGCCGCGTCTCGATACTGTTGCCGGGCACCTTGCCGTTGAAGCGAAGGAAAATGCCCTCGTCCGGCTGGAGTCGCAGCGTAAGTGCATTGGCGTGCAGGTCGAGATTACCCTGCGCGGCGAAAAGCACGTTGGGTGTCGGCCGAAACTGCACGCGCACCTCACTTGCTCGCAGCGGGAGATTCTTGCCTGTGCGCAAATAAAACGGGACGCCGCTCCAGCGCCAGTTGTCAATGAACAGCTTGAGGGCGACGAAGGTCTCGACGTTAGACTCGGGGTTCACTCGCTCCTCCTGCCGGTAGCCCTCGCGGCTGTCGTCGTTCACCGTGCCGGCAAAGTACTGGCCGCGCACGACGTTCGCGTCAACCGACTCCGCTGTCATCTGGCGGATGGACTTGAGCAGCTTGACCTTCTCGTTGCGGATGTCCTCGGCGGCCAGCGACGGCGGCGGCTCCATCGCCACGAGAGAGAGAATCTGCAGTAAGTGGTTCTGCATCATATCGCGCAACGTGCCGGCCTCCTCAAAGTAACCGCCGCGCCCCCCCACGCCAATGTCCTCGCTGACGGTGATTTGCACGTGCTCGATGGCTTCGCGATTCCAGAGCTGCTCGAAGATGGCGTTGGAGAAGCGAAACATCATGATGTTTTGCACCGTCTCCTTGCCGAGGTAATGGTCGATGCGAAAAATCTGCCGCTCGCGCACGTGGTGCAACAAGTGGTTGTTCAGCACGTGCGCCGACTGGAGGTCGTGCCCGAACGGCTTCTCCACCACGACGCGCTGCCAATGCTCATCGTCCTCCTCCATGCGATGCAGCAATTCTGCAGCGTGTAGCTGATCGACCACCTCACCGAAGAGGCTGGGCGAGATCGCTAGATAAAAAACAAGGTTGTTGACGAGCCGCGGTTCGCCAAAATCAGCCAAGCGCTTGGCCAAGCCGGTGTAGGCTCCGGCATCGGTGAGGTCGCCGCGATGATAAGAGAGATTGGCAGCGAAGGCGTCCCACCGGGCGTCGTCCACCTGCTGCGTGTGGGAATAGGTCTCGACACCGGCACGCATCTCGGCGCGCCAGCTTGCGTCGGTTTTTTCGCGGCGCGCGAAGCCGATGACTCGAAACGACTCCGGCATTTGCCCCTCGAGGTGGAGGTGGTACAGCGCGGGGATGAGCTTGCGTGCCGTCAGGTCGCCGCTCGCACCGAAGATGACAATCGTGCAAGGCTCGTCGGCCTTGCGGCCGTCCTCCAAACCTGGCAGGGAAATCGTTTTTGGAGAATCCACCATGGGAACTTCGTGGCCCGGATGACTTGAAAAATGGTGGCTAGACCCGGAATCGAACCGGGGACACACGGATTTTCAATCCGTTGCTCTACCAACTGAGCTATCCAGCCATCCCCCGAAAAAGGGAGGCGCATCGTACGCATCGCCCGCCGCCGCCTCAAGAACTTTCGGACTGAACCTGCCGCTTGGCCAAGCGAGGTTGGTCACCCTGGGGAGGGCATCAACCACTACCACGGCCCGAAGAGGAAAACACGCAACACCCGGGCGACCGAGCGATCGCCTGAAGGGCCGCATCCGCTACACTGCACCGACTCAGCCCTCCGACTCCACATCAAACGACCCCACGCCTACCGCCCCATCCCGCACCTTGACCCAGCGCTCCGCGCCCGCCTACAATGAGCCCTGCAACGCTCCGACCTCAAGCCCACTACCCGAGGCAAAATCGAGGCAGCCCTCAAACAACCAGAACCCAATGCCCCCAGAGATTTTTGCCAGTTACTCCAGAGAAGACCAATCCCAGGTCTTCCCCATCGTGGACAAACTCCGTGAGAAGGGCCTTAACATCTGGATCGACCAGGAAGGCATCCACGGCGCAAAGCTTTGGAGTCAGGAAATCGTCAACGCCATCGAGAGCAGTAAGGTCTTCATTCTCTTCGCCAGCGCCAAAGCCTTCCTCTCCAAGAATGTCACCAAAGAACTCGCTCTAGCCTCGGAATCTGACAAACACATCCTGCCCATCTTCATTGAGGACGCCGAAATTCCGGCAGCCATGAAATACCAGCTGGCAGGCATCCAGCACTTAGTTCATGAAAAAGAACAAACGGAGCAGACAGCCGACAATATCCTACGCACGCTTGGCAACCTAGACATCCAGTCTGCCGAACCCCAACCGACGGTCACAACAACACCATCCGCTGTAACAAAGCCAGCTTCCAAAAGCCCAATGGTAGCAGCCGCTCTCATTGTTGCAGTTGCTCTCATTTCTTTTTTTCTCTTCAGAATCGGTAAAACACAAGAAGATTCTACATGGAAAGTAAGCAAACTATCTGATAGTTTAAGCCATTTATGCGTCGTTACAAATTTTGATGACTCTAAAAATAATCTAGTTTCGGAGGAGAATAGGGAATTACGTGAGAAGATTATTTCTAAGTTAACTCGATTTAAGGATTATAAAGTAATACAGGGTTCACCCTTTTCTCCCGATTCAAGTACAGAGGAATATGCAAAAACTGCATTAAACACGGACGCTCAATTTGTGCTTCATATTTTTTATGGAAGAAATATGCACACCATCAACGCAAAAGCATATGAAAACACGAATAAAACTTTCTTTTGGACAAAGTCATTAACTGATAGAGATGTAGACGTTGAAAAAGAATTCCTGGAAGAATCTACTTCGATTATATCTGCTCAAATTGCTGGTTACGATGGGGCTATTCACAGGTGGATATATGAAAACTCGCAGGTCAAGCCTGAAAAGTTATTAAGCGCTGTTGAACTGCTAGCTAATGCTAAGGAGATATGGGAGATGCAAGGTGATCCAATAATTGCCACTGAGAAAGCACTTCGATTTGTAAATAGATCAATAGAATTAAATCCAAACAATCCATCAGCATATGCAGTTAAGGGGCAAATTTATGGTAATGCCTACACCATGAAACACACACGTATAACGAATAGCTTGGAACTCGCCAGGCAAGCTTGCGCAAAGGCAATCCAGCTTGATTCTGAGAATGGTATTGCACACTTGGCCAGACTTTGGATCAGCATGCATGAGAAAGACTTTCTTAAAAGCAAGCAACTTGTTAAAGATGCAAAAGATATTAATCAAAACGAGCCATTTCTATTGGCAACTATTGGATTTTATTATCTTTTTTCAGATAAACCAGAACCTGAATTAGGAAGGGCATACTTAGAAACGGCTATCAAATATAACAGCAATCCGCAATTATGGTACTATTTTGCATTGGGAGAATATTACGTTTCAAAAAATAATTTTGAGATGGCTTTGGAGTTGTCTATGAAAAGCCCCGAAATCTCTATGAAGACACCAGTTTACCACTGGATTTTAGGAGATAAGGAAATTGCTATAAAGAAGTTTACGGAATATATTTCGACAAAACCAAGCGCAAAAAAATTTATTAGGGGAGAAAAAGACAAAGATGTTCAGTCAAAGGGGTTGTATTCTTCAAAGAATCCCGTAGTTATGAAAGCCGCAAAAGAGCTATATCAAGCTTACACTAGAAATCAATCCGAAGCCAAGACGGGTGAAGAATCAAAAGCTGAAGGGAAATGAAACTAATTACTTCGCTGATAGTTATTTGGGGATTCATCTCGGTATTTTTAAAGAACAGCATATGTAATTATTATGGTTGGGAAATGGGGGAAAGTCGTGGTGGGGAATATTATTTTACCGCCGCTGAAGGTTTCACGTTCTTCGGCATTTTACTTTTAGGTTTGGGTTTCCATAGCTGTAGCAGGCTACTTGCTGCATAAAAAATATAATTAAAATCTGAACCAAATGAAACACCTCTTACTCACAACAATCGCAGCCGTGGTTTTGGTAGGGTGTGATGTCAAAAACAGTATGCAATGGACTAACGA
>JABGZB010000232.1 GCA_018674955.1 Verrucomicrobiota bacterium
AGACTCTCACTTAACTAAGCGATGAAATGAAACCGGAAACTGCCGAAAAACTGTTGGTGTGGATTTTGCGCGGTGCAGGCGTAATCTGCGCGTTGGCGATTGCCCCGATGCTGATGCCAATCGCGTGGGCGCAGTCCGGTTACACTGCCATTGGCCTTGGCGAACTTCCCGGCGAACCCATCGTCGAGTCCCTCGTGCGTGGCATGTCCGCGATGTGCTCCTTGTACGGGGGGCTGCTGCTGCTTTTGGCAACCGATGTGCACCGGTATCGCCGGGTCATCACTTTTCAAGCCGTCGCAATTCTCACAGCGGCCACTTGCGGAACAATCCTCATGTACAGCCTGCCCGTCCTCGGGAAATTCATCCTTATCGACGGAGCCAGTTGCTGGCTTTATTGCGTCCCCACCCTCTGGCTGCAAAGCAGGCTGAAAAAGGAGTAGGCAATGCTTCATCCTGCCCTGGCTGCCATCATCCTGAGCTCGACCGCCCTTGGCGGGCAGACAGAAACCAAAACGGATTCCCGAGCCGAAATAAAAATCCTGTTCCAAAACCCAGACGGCGGTTGGCCAAAGAACGTAGAGTGGGGTTCTTTCAAAACCCTGCAGGAAGCCGAAAAAGACAAGGAGCGAGACAAGAACCGTAAAAGCACTTTCGACAACAGCGCCACCTACACACAAATCCGCAACCTTGCCAAGTCGTACAAGGCCACTGAAAACCGGCGTTATCGGCAGGCGGCCAGGCGCGGACTCGACTACATCTTGCGGGAGCAACGGCCAAGCGGCGGCTGGCGAGGCTCCGACGTTGATGCCATCACCTTCAATGACGGCGCCATGACCGGAGTGATGCAACTGCTCCGCGAAGTCTCCGAAGGCCAGGCGCATTTCTCGTGGACTGACAAACAAATCCGTCGAAAAGCCAAGCAGGCACTCGAACGTGCCATCCGCGTCACACTCGACTGCCAAATCAGGGTCAACGGCCACAAGACGGCCTGGTGTCAACAGCACGATCACAAGTCACTCAAGCCAGTCAAGGCTCGCACGTACGAACTGCCCTCCATTTCCGGAGCCGAAAGCGTGGATATCGTTCGTTTCTTGATGGAAATCAAAACGCCAAGCGACGAAGTCACTGAGGCAATTGAGAGTGCCATCGCCTGGTTCCAAAAGTCCGCCATCAAGGGCATTCGCATCGAGTCGTTCCCAATCGACCCAGTGAAGGATTTCAACAAAACCATTTCAAGCGACAAACGAATGGTGATGGATCCAAATGCGAAACCAACCTGGGCTCGGTTTTATGAGATCGACACCAACCGCCCGTTCTTCTGCAATCGCGACGGCATCAAGGTCTACTCCCTTGACAAGGTGAAACTCGAACGCCGAACCAGCTACTCATGGTACGGCGGCTACGCCACCTCCCTCTTGGCCAGAGCCTATCCCAAGTGGAAAAAAAGGCTCAACCGCTGAAGACAAAAAACAGGAGCGGGGTGTAGAGTCCAAAATCAGCCGTTACGCGGAGAAACTCGGCGCTGAACTGGTCACAACGATCATGCAACCAAGCCAAGCCAAGCGCACTGATCCCAACCGACAGCAGCGCGAACTGTACCGATGCCTGGTCAAGCGCCGCGGCAGCCGCCATCGCCGACAGGCCAAGCGCGATGTCGAACCACGACAGGCGGCGGACGAACATCGGGTGAGCGTTAAGCAGTGAGCCGGGGTCGTCGCGATCCACCGTGACGACTTCCCATGTGGTAATGTGCGAGCAGCTCATCGCACATAGCGCGCCAAAGCCGATTACCGGCAGCAGCAAACTTGGCCAAGCGCTTGGAGAGAGCGACCAAACCTGAAGCACGCAGCCTACCGAGAACACAAAACCGACGTGCCATTCCTTCGGCCAAAAACGGCTCCGCAGCCCCGGCCACCAATGCGTCGCCCCGAAGTGGATCGCCGTAAAACCGAGTACCACGCCGCCGCCGAGCCAAGCGCGAGAGTTCAGCGTCATCGCCGCCAGCACGATCGCGACGACTAAAACTGCAGCAGAGACGCCCAGCCATATTGGCTTCCCTCGCAACTGAATCGCGTGCCGCGCGGTCTCCGTTTTTCCGCCCGACTCGGCGGCATCCAGGGTGCGATCGGCACAGTAAACGAGCCACGTGCAGCAAAACAGCAACACTCGATCGCCCCACTCCAGCGACACGCCGGTCACGCGGGCAAATTGCTCCTGCCAAATCACCGCCAGCAGCGGCGAGTCGAGGTTGAGCAGATTGGGCCAAAGCCACCAAGGAGTGCGGGATGCCGATTGCACGTCGCAAAAGTTTTAAGGCAACCCCAGAAATTTGAAACGGAAAACCGGCAACGTAGTCTTTGACATTCGCAGCGGTCGGTCGTTGGATTGCCCCGCAACATGGCCGACATTTCGATTCCCACAATTTCACTCCAATCACTGGACACACCCGCCACCCGTGCCAACTCGGTGCAAACCATTGGCCGGGCACTGGAACAGTCCGGTTTTTTTATCGTCGAGGATCACGGCATCTCTCCCGGACAAATCGCCGAATGCTACGGGGTCGCCGAATCGTTTTTTACGTTGCCGGAGCAAAGCAAGCTCGCCTACCACCGGCCGGAGTCGAACGGCCAGCGCGGCTTTACGGAGTTTGGGCGCGAGCACGCCAAGGGCAGTGTTCAAGCAGATTTGAAGGAGTTTTTCCAGATCGGCCGCGAGAACAGCGACTCGCTGCCACCCAATGTCTGGCCCGGCGAACCGGCTGAGTTTCGTGAAGCGATCGGAGGGTTGTATCACCAACTCGAGGGTATCGGTATGACTCTGCTCGGCGCATGCAGCGAACACCTTGGCTTGGCTCCGAATTTTCTGCCGCGCCTCGCCGAGGGCAGCGACAGCATTTTGCGCGTGATTCACTATCCGCCGATCAAGCAAAGCACGGACTCAGCGTCGCGCTCCTCAGCGCATCAGGATATCAACTTTATCACGCTGCTGATCCAGGCGACCGAAGGCGGGCTGGAGTTGCAGACGCCAGACGGTGACTGGGTGGCGATCGAGGCCAAGGCGAATCAGTTGATCGTCGATTCGTGCGACATGTTGGCCAACCTGACCAACGGCCAGTTTCGCAGCACAATGCACCGCGTGGTGAACCCGCCTGACTTGGCCAAGCGCCGGTTGTCAATGCCGTATTTTATGCACCCAACGAGGGACACCGACCTGACGCCGCTGCCGGCCTGCATCAAGCGGACGAGTGGGCAGGCGGATTACCCAAGCTGGACAGCGGGAGAATTTCTGGCCAAGCGCCTCGCAGAAATCGGCCTCGCATAGCAGCTATTTGGCGATGGTTTCTTCGACAAGTTTCAGCGACTCGCGGATGAGGATATCGGCGGTTGATTCGCCGAGACTGGTGCGGCTGACGTAGTTGTACCGCTCGAAACTGTTCCAGTCCTCCTTGGTCAAAATGTAGCCCAGCGCATCGTTGGTCAGGCCGAACAGGAAGTTGTGCCGCCCCGTCATTTTGCGTTTTAGATAGTAGCCGATATTCGGCAGCGCCTCGCCGGGGATGGTGAGAATCTGCGCGTCCCCAACATGAACCAAGTTGACTCGGGTGGTTATCGTTTTTTCGTCCGGCTTGGCCAAGCGCAGCGGCGACATTTTCATGATGGCCAGCAGCATCGGCGAGTCGACCGGCAGCGTCACGTCCCGCCAAGCGCAGCGAATTTTCGCCTCCTTTTTCGCGGTCGTGCCACCCACAATCCGCAACGCCTCGTCGGCGAGCAAGTGGCCGATGCGTTGGCACTCCTCCCACGTCTGCACATCTTTGCCATCCGGCCCGCGCACGTCGGCGGTGACCATTCCGCCCTGCGCGCCGTTCATGAAAATACCGGTCCCGCCGCCGCTCGCCGCGATGCGGTCATACAGCGGCCCAACCATGTCCGGACTGAGAATGCCCTGGATCGAGCCGAGCACTTCCGGATGGATGGCGTAGTTGACCAGCGTGGCGAACGGCTTGCCGTCGCGGCCGATTGCTTGCATCACGTTGCAGCGCGGGTCGTATAGTTTCGGTGCGTAATAATTGTAGGCGATCTTCCCGTTGGCCTTGCCGGTGGCGATCCGGAGTGACGCCGGTTGCAACTCGGCGATTGCTTCGTTGATCGCCTCGGCGGCTTTATTGCAAACGAAGTCGAGATACTCGAGGTCGGCGTCAGTGCCGCCTTTTCCGTTGGGGAAACCGTAGCAGTCGGGCGCGCTATGCGTGTGCGTCGCGCCGATCAAAATGTTCCCGGCCGGGATCGACTTGACCTGCTTGCGCACACGGTCGCCCAGCGCGGCGGGGAAGCCGAGAAAGTCCGTGCTGACGAAAGCCACCCGCGTGCCGCCGCTCTCAAGCACCATCGCCCGCACCGTGAGGTCGCCATTTTTTTTGGTGACCGGATTGGACGGGCCAACGCCGCCGGACACCGGCAGCAACGGATTGGGCGTGACGATTTGCACCGCAATCCCGGCGCGAAACTCGGCATGCATGATCGCCGTTTGGCCAAGCACGGCGGCGATTAGGACAATGTATCTGATCGTTTTCATAAGTAGAAAAGTTCCGTGAGAAATGTGACGCCCAGCAGACGAGAATGCCATCCAGAATATTCATAGCCACAGGACCGCTGCCAGTCCAAGTGCCAAGCCGATTTCTAGCCTCTATATCAGTCTGTTGCGCTCCCAAAAACAACCATCATTTGACTTCTATTCCATTGAATGAGCGGGCGCCAGACGCCAGATTGGTCAGCGCCAAATGGCTGCATCCCACGAACAGTATCTGCAAAAATTGGCCGGTCCCCGATTGATCGAGGCCAAGCCGCACCCCAGCCTACGGATGGTTGTGGTCATCCCGTGCCACGACGAACCGGACCTCATCGGCGCACTCAAGCACTTGGCCAACTGCGAGCCGTCGCTTGGCCAAGCGGAGATGATCGTCGTCATAAACGACTCCGAAAAAGATGGCTCGGCGGTGACCCGGCAAAACAAGTACACGCTCTGCGAGACCACCGAGTGGCTGGACGAGCGACGTGACCCTTGGCTGCCAATCCACTTACTGTACCATCCCAAGCTGCCACCGAAACAAGCCGGCGTTGGCCAAGCGCGAAAGATCGGAATGGACGAAGCGCTGCGGCGGCTCGCCGACGTTGGTCAAGCCGAGGACGGTTTGCTCGTCTGCTATGATGCCGACTGCCGCTGCTCGCCAAACTACTTCACCGGCATCGAGTCTCACTTCGACTCGGAGCCGGACGCGCCCGGTTGCAGCATTCATTTTGAGCATCCACTTGACGCCAGCGAATGGGCGGCGCTTGGCTTCGGCGATACAGCGCCCGGCCAGGCGGTGTTCGACGGAATCGCCGCCTACGAACTGCACCTTCGCTATCACGTGCTGGCGCAGAAGTTTATCGGTTTCCCGTACGCCTTTCACACCATCGGCTCAGCGATGGCGGTCCGCGCCTGGGCATACGTGAAGCAAGGTGGGATGAACCGCCGACAGGCTGGTGAGGATTTTTATTTCCTCCAGAAAATTAGTTGGATTGGCCAAGTGACGGAGTTGACCGAAGTCACCGTGCATCCCTCGCCCCGCCTCTCCGATCGCGTGCCGTTCGGCACCGGCAAGGCGATCGGCGACTACGTGGCCAACGGCAGATTGACGACCTATCCGCTGCAATCCTATCGCGACGCGCAGTGGCTGCTTGGCCAAGTGGAGGCGCTGTGGGAAACCGGCCGGCCAAGCATCGCTCCTCCGGAGGCGATGGCCCGGTTTTTGCGCGATGATTTTGTCGGTACAGTCGTGCCGGAAATCCGCTCGAACTCGGGCGACTTCGGTGCGTTTCTCAAGCGGTTTTTCCGCTGGTTCAACGCCTTCCGGCTGATGAAATTCCTGAACTTCGCACGGGATGAAATCCACGGCCCTGCGGAGGCCGAAGATGCTGCAATCAAGCTGCTTGAGTGGCTGGAACAGCCGCGCCAAGACTCAGGCAGCGCGGTGGAATTGCTGCGGCAGTTTCGCCACTTGCAGAAAGGAAACTAACGGCCCTTTAGAACAGTGGCCCGATCCTGCAGCCAGATGACGTCCTTGTTCCGAGAATTCCCGTGACTGTGATTGCCCCAGTGATCACCCTTGGTGGTTGCCAGCAAGTCCGTCGTTTTTACATCCATCCACTTGCGTACCCGTGCACCGCCATCAATATATCCCAGCGCCGCCTTGCCGTTGTGGTAACCGGCCGGCACATGATAAAAACTTTGTTTCATATTATGCCCAAAAAAAGGTCGGCACAAGCTCACCGGATGCACCTCGATGAAGGTGAACAGTTCCGATGGCCCCTTGGCTGAATCGGACATCTTAAGGTAACTCTGGTAACGCGGGTTAGGCTGGTTCCGGTAAGCCGCCTCGCCTCCGCCCCGGATGTTGGTGTTCCAGCCGACGAAGCTGTTCAGTGAGTAACTGCGAAGGCGCGGCTGGATTATTCTTCCCACCTTGATGGTGCTCGTGTCAGAGGGGCAGCGATAAACGCCCTTAGTCTGGATGTACTGGCCGAACAGCGAAAACTTCTTGTTGATCAACATCTCCGGTTTGCCTGCATCCTGCGGCCGGCTGGAAAAAACACCGCCAACCCAGGTCAAACGCCTGTCTCCATGACCGTTGTGCACCAAGTCGTCCTCGTTGTCGTCCGCGTACAGTAGCATCATGATGCCAAGCTGCTTGAAGTTGTTCAGGCAAACGCTCTGGTGCGCCTGGCTCTTGGCATTGGCCAGCGCTGGCAACAGCATGGCGGCAAGGATGGCGATGATGGCGATCACCACCAGCAACTCGATCAACGTAAATCCATTTGTCTTTTTTTTGTTTGTCTTCATTTAATTTCCTGTCTTCGTTCCGTTTTCCCAAGCGACCAGCCGCCCGGCCTTGTCAAAAGTCAGCCGCAAAAACCGGTCTCGCAGCCGGTGAATCTCCGTCGGCTCCAGCGGCACCACACTCATCGACCGGCGTTGATAAACGGCACCGACCAGCGCTCGGCCCGTCGAGACGCCCGAGTTTGTAATCCACTCAGCCCGGCGCATGCCACCCGGAAGTTTCGTTTCCTCGGTCGGCTGGCCCAGTTCCGACACGGCCTGTTCGTAATTGAACTTGCCGACACGCCCATCCCAATCGACCTGCTGCAGCGCCTGGCATCCGGCCCCGATCAGGCCAAGCAGCGCAGCACAAACCAGCCCGGCTAAATGGGGAGCCACCGGCATCACGCCGGCTGAAGATACCCCTCGACACTCCGATTGCAATCCGTAAAAAACGGGCAAAATGGCGTTAATCCACTCCGCAGCGCTGCCGCACTTGACCAAGGGCCCATTGGGCGTGCTCGGCGATGAGGGGTTCAGGGTCGGCAGCGGCGCGCTCGAGCGCCGGGAGTGCTGTAGCGTCGCAGACGTTACCCAGCGCCACGCAGACGTTTCGCAGCACGCCCCGGCGCTTGGTTCGCTGCATCGGCGTGCCACGAAACTTGGCGCGGAAACCGTCGTCGTCCAGCGACAGCAACTCGATCAAGCCGGCTTGGCCTAGGTCGTCGCGCCGGTGCGGCGCCATCAAGCGGCCTTCGCCGGCGAAGCGATTCCACGGACAGGCGTCGAGGCAGTCGTCGCAGCCGTAAATGCGGTTGCCGATCGCGGGGCGAAACTCCTCCGGTATCGCGCCTTTCAACTCGATGGTCAGGTAGGAGATGCAGCGGCGGGCGTCGAGTTGGAACGGCGCGGTGATCGCGCTGGTCGGGCAGGCGTCGATGCAGCTTGTGCATTTGCCGCAGTGGTTGCGTTCCGGTTCGTCCGGCTCCAGCACGGTGGTAGTGAGGATTTCGGAAATGAAAAACCAGTTGCCGAGCCGGCGGCTGATGAGGTTGGTGTGCTTGCCGATAAAGCCAAGGCCGGCGCGTTGGCCAAGGTCGCGCTCGAGGATCGGCCCGGTGTCCACGTACCAAAGCGAACGGGCATTCTCACCGGCGAGCGACTGGACGCGCTCGGTCAGTTGGCCAAGTGCTTGAGCGAGTGAGTCGTGATAATCGGCGTAACGGGCATAACGGGCGATGACGCCGTGGTTTGGATTGGCGGGAACGTCGTCGGCTTGGCCGTAGCTCGCCGCAAGCGTGATAACGGAGCGCGCGCAGTCGAGGACGAGTTGCGGGTCGATGCGCTTGGCGGCGTTGCGCTCGAGCCAGCCCATCGCGCCGTGCCGCTTGGCCTCGAGCCATTTGAGGAATTCCCCCGCGTGAGTCGGCGGCTCGGCGGTGGTGACGCGACAATCGTCGAAACCCAGCTCGAGTGCGTGCCGATGAATGGCCTCCTTCATTTCGCCTTGCGGGTCGTCTGCCGAAACTGACCGAGGATCAGGTTGGCGACGTCTCTTGCCGATCGGTACTCGGTGTTGATGAGCATATCGGAGCGGCCGTAAGCCGGTTTGCGTTCCTCGAGCAGGTCAATGATGCGTTGTTTCGGGTTTTCGGTTTGCAGCAACGGCCGGTGCGACTTGTCTTTCACGCGACGCCAGATCGATTCAGGCGAGGCCCACAGGCAGAACACCATCGCGTATTGCTTCATGGTGTCCATATTTTCGGCATCCACCAAAAGACCTCCGCCGGTGGCGATGACGGCGTTCTCACGCTCGGCCAACCGCACGACCACCTCACGCTCGTAGCGGCGGAAAGTCTCCTCGCCGTGCTCCTCAAAAATCCGCGGGATAGACTTGCCAACGTGCTCCTCAATGAACTGGTCGGTATCGAGAAACTCAAAGCCGGCAACCTTTGCGACCACCCGGCCCACGGAGGTTTTGCCGCAGCCCATGAAGCCGGTCAAGGCGATGTTGCGAATATTTCGGTTGGCATCCACGCCGGGGAACATACGGCAAACCGCGCCGCGACTCGCGTCTTTTTGGTGAATTGCCTCCACCAAAACTCGACCGTTTGGCCGAGCGCCCGTACGCTCGCCGGGTGTTCAGGCCGTGCATTGACCTGCATGAAGGCAGGGTGAAACAAATCGTCGGAGGCTCCATCGACGACGCGCGGCCGGATGCCCTCCGCACCAACTTCGTCTCCGATAAGCCGCCCGCTTGGTACGCGGAGCTTTACCGAAAAGACAACCTGCGCGGCGGGCACGTGATTCAGCTTGGCCAAGGCAACGACGATGCCACACGCGAGGCGCTCGCCGCCTGGCCGGGCGGATTGCAGATGGGCGGCGGCATCACGGTAGACAACGCCGTCGGGTGGATTGAGGCGGGAGCGTCGCACGTGATCGTCACCTCATGGCTGTTTCGTGATGGTAAACTTGACAAGGCGCGACTCGATCAACTTGGCCAAGCGGTTGGCCAAGCGCGGCTTGTGCTGGACTTGAGTTGCCGGCGGCGCGGCGACGAATACTTCGTCGTGACCGATCGCTGGCAGACGTTCACCGAGCTGCGCGTGAACGCCGACACGCTGGGCGGCTTGGCCAAGCGGTGCGACGAATTCCTCATTCACGGCGTCGATGTCGAGGGGCTTGGCCAAGGGATCGACGAGACGCTGGTTCGGCTAATCGCCGAGCACTCGCCGATCGCGGCGACATACGCCGGCGGCGCGCGTTCGATGGATGACTTGCGACGAGTGACCGAGCTTAGCCAAGGGCGGGTTCACCTCACCATCGGATCGGCGCTGGACATCTTCGGTGGCAATGGCGTGAGCTACGAGGAAGCTGTCTCGTTCAATCGGGAACAGGCTGACAGCTAAATAAGAAACCCCGCCTGGCTGGCGGGGTTTCAGTTCAAATTGTTCGTGCGAAATTATTTCACGCTGAATTTGTGGATAGTGGTATGCGTGTATTTTTGCTTCTTACGCAGCACGGTGTTCGGGAACTGCGGTTGATTGATGGAATCCGGGTAGTGTTGTGTCTCCAGACAAAGTGCGTTGCGGAACTCGTA
>JABGZB010000022.1 GCA_018674955.1 Verrucomicrobiota bacterium
CCCCTTGGCCAAGCGAGACTGTAATAGTCACAGCCAAGCGCGAACACGGTTTTTCAATCACCGATGAAGACCGTGACTACTGGGCGTTCCGCCCGGTCAAGCATCCGCGCTTGGCCAAGCGCAACGGCAACCAAGCGCCGATTGATCAGTTGATCCAAGCGCAACTCGACGCCAGGGGTATCGCCGCGAACCCGATCGCCGACAAGGCCACGCTCATTCGCCGCGCGTACTTTGACCTCATCGGCCTGCCGCCGACCTATGGTGAGATGCAGGCGTTCGTGAACAACGCTTCGCCCGACGCCTGGCCAAGGCTCATCGAGCATCTGCTCGGCCTGCCTCAGTACGGCGAGCGCTGGGGCCGCCATTGGCTCGACGTCGTGCGCTTCGCCCAAACCAACGGCTACGAACGCGACGATGAAAAACCGCTTGTCTGGAAATACCGCGACTACGTCATCCGCTCGTTCAACGAGGACAAGCCGTACGACCGGTTCGTGATGGAGCAGATCGCCGGCGACGAGTTGACGGACGTGGACAATGACAGCCTGATCGCCACCGGTTTTTATCGACTCGGCGTCTGGGATGACGAACCTGACGACCCGCGCGCCGCCGAGTTCGAAGCGCTCGACGACATGCTCAAGACCACGTCGGAAACTTTCATGGGCCTGACGGTTGGCTGCGCGCGTTGCCATGATCACATGTTCGATCCCATCTCGCAGCGGGACTACTACGAGATGTTGGCCTTCTTCCGGAACGTCCGCTACTACGACAAGCCCAAGTACGAATGGGACTCCGCCACCTACTCGCCGCTCATCGCGCCGCTTGAAGTTTTTGCGTGGCAAAACCAGCCGGACAAACCGAAGGATGCCAAGCCACCTTGGGACGGCCGCGAGTACGCGATGACCGTGCGCGAACACAGCGCCAAGCCGATGGACACGCACCTACTGATCCGCGGCAACGCCGGACGGCCCAGCAATAAAGTGGAGCCGGAATTTCTCAAGGTCTTGGCCAAGACCAAGCCGGCCATCGAGAAGTCGCCCAACCCGTTCACGACCGGCCGCCGGCTCGCGCTAGCCAAGTGGATCGCCAGCCCTGGGCATCCGCTGACAGCCCGAGTGATGGCCAATCGCATTTGGCAATTCCACTTCGGGCGCGGCCTCGTCGCGACGCCGAACGACTTCGGCAAGGCCGGCAAGCCCTGCGCCAACCCGGCGCTGCTCGATTGGTTGGCTGCGGAGTTCGTCGACGGCGACTGGTCGATCAAGCACATGCATCGCGTAATTCTGAACAGCGAAGCTTACCGCCGCACCTCATGGCAAAATCCGATGAACCAAAACGCCGATCCCGGCAACGAGCTGATCTGGCGCCAAAACCTTCGCCGTCTAGAGGCCGAGGCCATTCGCGATGCTATTCTCAAAACCAGCAACTCGCTCAACACCGCGATGGGCGGACGGGGATTTTATCCGAACTTCAGTGGAGAAGTGATCGCCGGCGCTTCTAAGCCGGGCCGCGGCTGGGGCTACTCCAGAGCCGATGAGCAGGAGCGCCGCAGCGTTTACGCCTTCGTGAAGAGGACGATGATGGTACCGTTTCTTGAGGTGTTCGACTACAGCGGAACCGAGGGTTCGATTGGTGCTCGTGCGGTGACCACCGTCGCCCCGCAGGCGCTCACGCTGCTCAACAGCGACTTTGTCTCCGGCCAGGCGCGCAGGCTCGCCGCCGAGTTGGCCACGACAAACACAGGCGACACCGCCACGTTGGTGAATACGCTGTTCCGCCAGGCGCTCGCGCGCGACGCAACGGTCGAAGAGATCGCCTTTGGCCAGCGCTACCTCGGCCAACAGGAAGCGCGGCACCACGAGGTGCGCCACCAACTTGTCTTCGCGCCGGACGTCCCGGCTTCCATTGAGCGCGGTTTCCGCGACAAGCTGCCACAGGAAAAATTCCTCATCCCGCCCGACGCCAACTGGCGTTCCCATGCCGGCAAATGGGGCGGCGGCTACGAGGGCATCATGAACGTCGTTCCGCGGCGCGGACCGTTCGTGCTCATGACCGCAGCCAAGCAGGCCGACGTCAAACTCAGCGGCCGGATCAAACTCGAACAAAGCGTCGAGAATGCGGGCATTCTGCTTCGGGCCAACACCAACGGAACTGATAACACCGGCTATGAAATCCACTTCGATACTCAGCAAAACGAGTTGCTGATTCGTCGCCACGCCAAGGAAATCAAGACCTTGGCCAAGCGCGAACTCCGCCCGTCGTTTGGCTGGCGTAACTTTCGAGCAGAATTGGCCAAGGGCGAAATTCGCTTTTGGCTCGGCGACAGCGGCGAGCCGCTGCTCACCGTCAAAGACGAATCACCAATCGAGGGCGAAGGCCACATCGGTATCCGCGCCTGGGGCGGCGCCGTCCGCACCGATCAGTTGAAACTGCACTTGGCCAAGCACGATGTGCTCATCAACGAAATCGCCCCCTCCAAATCGACAGACGGTGAACTGGTTGCCAACGCCCAAGCCGGCTTGGCCAAGCGCCGCGCGCTGCAGGATCTTTGCTCCGTGATGTTCAACATCAGCGAGTTTGTGTACATTGACTGAGAGGCGCGTTCGACTTATTTTTCCTGAGGCAATTTGGTGCGAGTGAAGCGATGGATCCGAAACTTGTAGAGCAGTTCAGCAGGCGCGAGTTCGTGCAACGGTTCGGCACGGCGATGGCTGGCGTGTCGTTGTCCGGCATTTTCCCCGGCGACAAGGTGTTCGCCGCCCCTGCCTCCGCGCTGGCCGACTACACCAATCCGCTCAAGCCTCGCAAAGCGCATTTCCCGACGCAGGCCAAGGCCTGCATCTACCTGTACATGTACGGCGGGCCAAGCCAGATGGACTTGTTCGACTACAAGCCGGAACTGGCCAGGCATCACGGCAAAACCATCGACATCGAGATGCGTCGCCGCAGCATCCGTAAGGAGAAAATTCTCGGCCCGGTTCGGGAGTTCAAGCGGCGCGGCCAATCGGGCCTTTGGTGCTCCGACGCCTTCCCGCACACCGCCCAGCACATGGACAAGATGGCGGTCATCAAGTCGCTCTACATGGACTCGTTCGCCCACGGCTCCGCAAACATACAGATGAACTCCGGCCGCGTGCTGCAGGGCCACCCTGCCCTCGGCGCGTGGATCGCTCACGGCCTCGGTTCCGCCAACAAGAATCTGCCGTCGTTCGTCGTGATGCTTGACCCACGGGGCGGTCCCATTCCCGGCGCGGCCAACTGGACCAGCGGCTACATGCCGGCCGCCTATCAGGGCACCGTGCTACGTTCCTCCGGCAACCCGATTCTCGACCTCGCATCGCGCTCCGTCCGCACACACAGGATGCAGGGCGAACGCATCGACGCCATCAACACCCTGAACGGCATGCACATTCGCAGCCGACAAGGCTACAGTGAACTTGCCGCCCGCATCGCGAGCTACGACCTGGCTTACCAACTGCAGTCCACGGCTCCCGAGGCGTTGGACATCTCCAACGAGTCCGGGAAAACCAAGGCGATGTACGGGTTGTACGACAAAAAAGTCGACCACTCGATTGCCATCTCGCCGGCTCACTTTGGCCGCCAATGCCTCGTCGCGCGACGCTTGGTGGAACGTGGTGTGCGCTTCGTGCAGCTCTACTCCGGCGGTGGTCATCAACAGCAAAACTGGGACGCTCACAACGGAGTGGACGAAAACCTGAAAATCCACTGCCCGGAAGTGGACAAACCGATTGCCGGCCTGCTCGGCGACCTCGAACAACGCGGCATGCTGGAGGAAACTTTGGTGATTTGGGGCGGTGAATTCGGACGCCAACCGGTGTTCCAAGGCAAAAACGGCGGACGCGATCACAACCCCAAAGGCTTCACCTACTGGATGGCCGGCGCCGGCGTCAAGGCAGGCACTGACTACGGCGAGACCGACGAACTCGGCCATGAAGCCGTCGTAAACCGCCACCACATTCGGGATCTGCACGCCACCATTCTTCACCTTATGGGCCTTGATCACGAAACGCTGACCTACCATTACGGCGGCCTCGATCAACGCCTGACCGGAGTCATCCCTGCAACCCCCATCGGCCCCGTCATTGCCTGAAAACCAAGCGCTTGGCTAAGCGCAAAAAAAGCCAAGCCCGTGAAGGGCTTGGCCTGATAGAAAATTCAGTGGGTGGTTTAACTGTTTAGGCGCCAGATAATCCGAGCCTTGTCGAGGTCGTATGGAGACATTTCCATCTTCACCTTGTCACCGACTGCAAGCCGAATCCATCGGCGCTTTCGCATTTTGCCGGCGATATGAGCCAACACCTCATGATCGTTTTCAAGTTTTACCCGAAACATTGTCCCGGGGAGAACCTGGCTTACAACGCCAATGACCTCAATTTCTTCGCCGCCTTTTGCCACTTGAACGAAAAATCAGAATCCCTATTCCCGATCAAATTAAGCTGAAAAATGTGAAGCCAAAGCCGGCCTCACAACACCTTCACATCGGAGGCCTGCAAACCTTTGCGACCTTCAGTCTCTTCATATTCGACAGAATCGCCTTCCTGCAGTTGGCCACCTTCAACTTCGTTGATGTGAACAAACAGATCCTTGCCACCACCTTCGGGTTCAATGAAACCGAAACCTTTTTGATCGAAAAAACGAGCAACTTTACCTTTAGCCATAATCTTATTCTTTAGTTAGTTAATTAAGCGCCGTTGTGGCGCAAGCGCGCAGGATGCCTCAATGTTTTGGATTGGCAAGCCAAATAGACGAAAAAAATTAGCCACGGTCAGGCTTGTTCTCGTGCAAAGCAGCAATAAACGCCTGATTCGACAGTGTTCCTCCGCATTTTCCGGTCAACCCGTCCACTGTGTCGAATGTCACGCCCCCCCCGCCAGCGCGCCGGTAAACAACGCAAAACGGGTACTGGATCACGTGCTTTATCTTGGGTTCCCTGTCAAAAGTCACGCCGGGGGAGAACGTCCGGGCCATGCGAAGCGAGGAGAGGTAACTCCGGGCAATCTTGACGGTTTCCCCCCTGTCGAGCGGGTATGGAAATTCCTCAACAACGTCGGGTTGATGGATCAGGGGCAATTCCTCCTCCTTCATGTGCCGGGCTGCCCGGCGGTAACCATCCACTAGAATGGAAATACCCTGGTCCGATTTCGAGCCTTCAAGCTGGTAACGCAGCAGGCAGAACGGCAGGCGGATGGTTTCCGTTTTGATCACTTGGGAACGGCCGGATAACAGACGAAAAACACGTTTCAGAATACCGGGGCGAAGGATCGCTTGCGCC
>JABGZB010000233.1 GCA_018674955.1 Verrucomicrobiota bacterium
ACACTAAACCAAGCGATGGCGAAGTTGATAAGCCCTACAAGAGCCAGTTGTAGCTTGGCCAAGTGCTTGGCCAAGCGCTGCGGCAGTTTTTCTATCAGGATATTGATGGCAATGTGACCACGCTGTCCCACGGCTATTGCCGCTCCAATCGAAGTTGTGTAGACAAAGAGGATAGTGATGATTTCATTCGCACCGATAATAGAGGAATTAAACAAATACCGCAATCCAACCAGCAGTATCACCATGGTAAAAAAAGAAAGGAAACTAAGACAAACCAGCACCTCGAGAAAACAGGTCAACCTGCTGTGAAATGTTTTCATGGCTTAATGGATTTGTCTGTCGCCACTTCTCGGGCCTTCTGTATTTCATCCAGGGTCAGGATCCCTTTTTCCGCAAAATACTGATACACCGGTTTTACGGCATCCCGGAACGGTATGAGATCATCACCTGGCACATGGTTCATTTCGAGCTTGTTTGAAATTTTTTCAATATACTCTGCCTCTTTCTCCCGGTTAATCCGGTCACTAAACTCCATCGTTTCTCGACTCACCCCATCAAAAATATCTCTCAAATCACGCGGCAGGGATTCATACCACTCAAGGTTTACCATCAACGGGTCGGGACCCGTAGCATAGTTGGTGATTGTCAAATATTTGGAAACCTCATGAATCTTGTAATCCCAGATGTTTGAAGGTGCATTATCCTGCCCATCCACCACACCGGTTTGCAAAGCTTGATACACTTCGCCATAAGGCAACTCTTGGGGGTTTGCACCGAAAGCCTTTGACGTTTGAACGTAAACCTCCTGGCTTGGAACGCGCATCTTGAGTCCCTTGAGATCATCAGGGTGCTGGATCGGTCTCTTGCTATTGGTATGGGCCCTAAACCCCTGTGAAATTCCGGTGGCAGGTACATGGAACCCTCTTTCCCTCGCACCTTCATTTATTTTCCGCGTGAAATCGCTTTGAACCAATCGTTGCGCCTGATCCCAGTCATCAACAAGGAACGGCAGGGTAAACAAAATGAATTTGGGGTTGGCATCGGCAAAAAAACCACCTCTGGTTCCTTGCAAAACCCCCGTTAGCACAAAGTCCATCAACTCGCGCTCGTTGCCGATTACTCCTCCAAAAAACAACTCCACCTTGATTCGGCCATTGGTACGCTCCTCCAGTTGCTCCTTGAAAAATACCATGGATTGGCTCCGGAGCGCATCCTTCGGCTGTTCATTTGAATAACGAAAAACGAATTCCGCTGACTCCTGCTTGCCACAAGAAACAGCAAGCAACGCCAAAGAAAAAAACAGAATCCCTTTATACAGCAGAAGAAGTAATGTGGCTCGGCAGGTGTTAAACATCCGCCTCACCAGTCGAAGAGTTCCTTGAACTTGGGTAATGAAGCCCGGTAACCATCCTCAAATGAACCGTCCTCGGGCCGGTAAACACTCTCAAGTGATATAAAACCATCATGGCCGTTCCTCTTCATGTCATCCGCCAATGGCAAAAGATATGGAGCCATATCCCCACTGCCCAACTCACAGAACTCAACATGGGCCCGGGGCATATTGACCCGTGCATCCTTGATATGAAGGTGCCCAATATAGCCATTCTTGAGAGCCTCCCAACCGTCTGGATATGTTGGCTCGTTTGCGTACAGACTGTTAGCGGGGTCCCATAAAATTTGCAGGTGCTTGCTATCTATATCATCTATTAATTTTCGTCCAAGCCAGGCAGAAGGCACCATGGCATTATTACCTGTCTCCAGCACCAGTTGAATGTTCTTTTCCTCAGCCAGTTCAATCGGTGCCTCCAGCAATTTCAACAGCTTATCCCATGCGCCTGTGCTGGTGACCCAATAATCCGCCCCACTTGAGCCGAAAAGAATCATCTCACGCCTGAAACTCATAATTCTCACCAGACTCGCATCCAATTCATTGGCCATGTCAATGCAGCGCCGCAAACCATCCATGTGGCGATTGTAGTTAGCATCCCCAACCTCCGTGTCACCAACCAGCATGCCGGCAAAGTTGTGTCGCGAAATACAGGATACCCTTACGTTGTGCGCCTTGATGAGTGACTGGACCTTTGAAATTTCCGCATCATTTAAATCCCCCACTTCCTTCTCCCACAGGTATTGTAACTCGGCATATTCAAGGCCCGTTTCATTCATTACAGACAAGGCGTGTTCAAATTCCCTGCTGATCCCATCAGTGATGACTCCTAACTTGGGCATTGTTCAATAGAATTTTTGATTGTGAATCACCATCGGACCTCCGTATCGGCAATCTGCTCCAGCAACCGTACAATCGACCAGTTATCCTCATCCGGGAACAGTGATATCCCAGATTGAAACAGCTCATATGCGGCAGCTGTGGTGAACATGGCCACACCATTTTGCTTGGCTAGATCCATGCTGATTCCCAAATCCTTGTACATGGTCGCAATCTGGCTTCCCGTCCCCTTAAACTTCCTATCCATGATGAGATTTGAGCAGTTCTTGAGAAGCGGACTCCCAACGCCGCTGGCACCGAAGACTTCATGCATCACTTCGCCACGAACGCCCGCTTTCGACCCCAGAACAAGCGACTCGAAAATTGCCGTAAAAGTCGAGCCAATCAGCGCCTGCAAGGCCGCCTTGACCGTCTGGCCCATGCCAATTTCCTCACCCACATAAATAACCTTTTCCCCCACTCCCTTTAAGACATCCTGATACTCATCAAACGTTTCTTTGGCCGATGCTGCCATCATGGTCAGCGTCCCGTTTTCAGCCCCGGACTTCCCACCACTTACCGGTGTGTCAATCATTCGAATCCCCCCCTTGAGCACAGGCACAGCAACTTCACGCGCATCTGACGGGGCAATCGTTGATGACAGGATGATTACCGAACCCGGGCGCATTGATTTTAAAAGCCCATTATCCCCAAGGATTATTTCGGCAACCTGCTTACCGGTCATGACCATCACAAAAACAACATCCGAGTTTTGGCCCAACTCACCAATCGATTCCGACCCAAGTCCTCCTTCACCTTTAAGAAGATTGAGTCGTTCCGGACGTAGGTCGAACCCGGTTACTTCAAAGCCCGCCTTCAGTAGATTACACGCCATGGGCAACCCCATGTCGCCAAGCCCAATAAATCCGATTCTTTTCACGGGGGGGGGTTCTGGCACTAAAGCGAGGGGAACACAATCTAAGATTCCAACAAACAGTCACTAAGTTCAGTCACGGGATTTAAAAAACTCCGTTAAAAATAAAACTAATCGGCGTTGGATTGTCGAACTCTTTCTTGCCAGAATTTGCGGGCGCTTTCGTGGGAGCGAAGCACTTCCGCTTGTTGCGATTTATCAGTGATGTTGGCCTTCACCCGCTCGATTCTTTCGTTCACCCAATCAAGGAAGAACCGGGATGATGACTTGCTGATCCGCCGCTTCTCTTGCCCAAGCTCGGTGTAAAACGGCGCAGTGGAGGCGAAGCGAAAGGTCTTGGGGTTTTCGGCGATTCCACGGATTAAAAACCAACCGCTCTTATTGACCGTCAGCGTCAACGAATGGGCTTGGTTGCGGTCGCCGTTGCAAAGGATGGTCTGCATCACTTTGCCGTTTTGAATCACCTCCAGCTTCCTCAAGCGGTCGAGTGTGGTGAGTTGCACGTCCAGTTTCAGGGCAAGCGGTTCGCCGCCGTCTGCAGTGAAAACGTCGCCGGGCAGCCTGTCGTTGGCACGCACCCGCAGCAACGGGCCGTTGGTCACGAAACAGTTCCCCTTGGCCAAGCCGTCCCACCAAGCCGTTTCGCTGAACTTGCCTTCGAGATGCACATACACGCGGTTGTAACCAAGCGGATTCCCCAGCACACCCGACGCACTGCCGGCCGAGGGGGGAATGCGAATGCCGGTGTTCAAAATATGATAGTAGATTTCCTGTGTCCAATAGCCGTTGCCCAGGGGTGAAGGCAAGCGCTGAATGTCGCGTTCCCTACCCCAGGCCTCGTTCGTAAGCATTTCACTCCGCCACATGTGATTGTTCGCAACGCCGATCGATTGCATCTTGCCGCTAGCCAACCACACCGGCACGTCCCACCAAAACGGTTTCTCGATGTCGATCCAGACGCCGGGGGTTTGCTTTCGTGCTTGCTCGACGTACACCATCGGCGACGGCGTTTCCCGGGTTGACTTGGTGATGTCGATCGGAGCTTGCATCCGGTGAAACAAAAGCGCGCCGCCTTCGCGCTCGTCCTCGCCCGCTTGTGAGTGCGTGTTTTGATCCCAATGGTTGCGACGGTTCCACCAAGTGATGACCGGCGCAAAATCCAAATCCTCTGCCTGCATCAACAGGCCGATTTGCGACAGTGGCCGGTGAATGTGCAAATCCGCCGAGTACCAGCCTTCACCGCGAAGATTGACAATTCGTTTCAGGGTCAACCGCACCAACTTCGGCGACTCATCGTTAACGGCGACTTCACCCTTGAGCCGTTCGTACTCGGGGCCGCGCTCGATCTGATAGCGATAGCGGTCAACCGACAACTCAAGCTTGGCCGCTCCCGGGCATACGAAGTGATCGCGCCAAAATGGCAAGCCAGCAGCCCGTTGCGGTTTGCCATCGGGATCAAACAGATGGATCCGACACGGCAACGATTGGCCGTCTTCATTTTGAATATCAAAGCTCAGCCAAGCGGCATGGGCATCGAGGGATACCACCACGTAGAGCAATCCAAGCACGTAGAATTGTCTCATTCGTTCCCAGGCCATTTTCCTGATGAGTGAGAGTGAAAACTGACACGCGCGATACCGTGCGTTTTTGTTTAAAGCCTCGGCACCACACCGTCGCCAGTTGGCGTGCCCTCAAGCAGCCAAGCCAGGTTGAACCTGGCCACGGTGGAGCCACCTTTCGGGCCGCCCTCGAAGTGGAGGTAAACCCACCCCTCGGTATCGGTGCCCGGACGACCGGAGGTCATCGAGGAGTACCCGCTTGGGCCGTCAAACACCAGGCGCTTCACCGGCCATGTTTTGCCGGCATCGAAACTCGCCCACACAGTGATCTTTTCGCGCTTGGCATTCGACGTGTCGAGGTTACTGAAGACCAAAATGTCGCGCCCCTTGACAGCCAAGCGAGTCAGGCCGCCCATGCAACCGTACGAACGATGCTGATGCCCGTCCGGCAGCTCCTCGATGATGTGCCAGTCGCCCCAAGTTTGGCCGCCGTCTTTGCTGTACGCGCCGCGGCGGCGGGTGTTGTTCGGGCGCTTGTCCCAGTGGATGCGGGAGTTGTAGTAGATCGTTCCATCGGAAAGCTCGGCGACGCAGGCCTCGCCGGTACCATTTTCTGGGAAAGGTTCACTTGTCTTCCATGTCTTTCCGCCGTCGTCACTGTAAATAGCGTTGGTGAAATGGTTCGGCCACTCCTCGCGACGATTGCCCGCGCCGTAGTACCGCGACGGACGAACCAATCGGCCAGCGTACTTGCCGTGACGCAGCGTAATGCCGTGGTCGTTCATGTGCATCGACGGCATGCGGCCATTGCTGTCGGGATGAATCACCGCTTCTTCTCCCTGCCAAGTCTTGCCGCTGTCTTTGCTGCGATAAACCGTCAAGGGTGCAGGTGGGTGCCGCTCCTCAATAAACGCAAATATGTCTCCGCTGTTTTCATCAACGGTCACGCCGCCCCCTTGGATGCCTGTCTTCGTCATGGTGATTTCCGGCCCCCAAGTTTTGCCACCGTCCCCACTGCGCCGGGCAACAATGCCGTCCGACCCCCATGTGGCGACTAGCGTGCCATCCGTCGCGACGACGATGTTGGGGAAACGTTGGTTTTTGAAAACCTGCTGAAGCTCGATCGAAGACTCACCGAGGAAAGGCTTGAGCTTAGCTTCGCCGGAACTTCCGCCAAACGGCAACGAACTACAGGCAGTAATGCAAACGGCTGCCGCTACAAGAACGGTATGACAAAATAATTTTCTCATGCAGAAGGCGGAAGACTCAAGCTAAACAATTTTGAATGCGATAAAAAAAACACGGGTTTGGGCAGCTTTTTGTAAAAACCGATGAAATCCCTTTTTATTCCCCCATTCGACTGGCGGCTTCTAGCTCGTTGTTCGATAATCTTGCCCCACTTGGGCAAGCGGCGGTCACTTGGCCTGTTCTGCGGCGATCCAGTTGTTGATGCGTTGGTCGAGGATGCTCAACGGCAAGGCACCGTTCCAAACGATCTCGTCGTGGAACGAGCGGATGTCGAACTTGTCGCCGAGCTTGCCCGCGGCTCGGGCGCGGAGTTCCTTCAGTTTAAGTTCGCCGAGCTTGTAGGCAAGCGCTTGGCCGGGCCAGACGATGTAGCGGTCGACCTCGACGGTGATGTCGTGATCTACTTTGCCGGCGTTTGCCTTGAAAAAATCGATCGCCCGCTGCCGTGACCAGCCCTTGGCGTGAATACCGGTATCAACGACCAAGCGGATGGCCCGCCACATTTCGTAGGTCAACTGGCCGAACTTGGAATATGGGTCGGTGTAAAAGCCCATCTCCTCACCGAGGCTCTCGGAATACAAGCCCCAGCCCTCCACGTAGCCGGTGTAGCGGCCGTACTTGCGGAACTCCGGCAAGCCCACGATTTCGTCAGCGATAGCCAGTTGCAAATGATGCCCCGGCACAGCCTCGTGCAGCGCGAGCGCCTCCATCTCCCACTTGGGACGCGACTTCAGGTCGTAGGTGTTGGCAAAGAAAAAACCGGCGCGGCCGGCGTCGTTCGATCCGGGTTGATAATAGGCAGTTGTGACAGACTTCTCGATGTACGACGGAACAGGAACTACCCCGTAAGGCTGGCGTGGCAGTTTGCGAAAGAGCTTGGTCAACTCGGGGTCGGCCCGCTTGCAGATGTCTCGATAACCGGTGAGCAGCTCGGCGGCTGTCTCGTAGTAAAACTGCGGATCAGTCCGGAGGAACTCGAAGAACGCGTGCAAGTCACCCTCGAAGCCAACCTGTTTGCGAACCGCCTCCATCTCGCTTCGGATACGCTTCACTTCACGCAGACCGATGTTGTGAATCTCATCCGGGCTTAGTGTAGTGGTGGTGTAATGTTTGATTTGGTAATCGTACCACGCCCGGCCGTCGGGCAACGCGCTGCGGCCAACAGTCGAGCGGCAATTCGGCACGTACTCGTTACTCAGGAACGCGTGTAGGCGCCTGAACGCCGGGCGGACCTCGTCGGAATAAATCGCCTTGGCCGCCTCGGTTAGGCGCGCCTGCTCCGGCGCCGGAATGGTGTCCGGAAACTTTTTGAACTTGGAAAGCATCGGAGTGGTCATGGGACCGATGTGCACCTGCCCGGATACTTGATTCGCCACGGTTCGCAGCGGCACTTTCGGCGGCACGATCCCGCGCGTCAGCCCTTCCTGGAGCAGCGCGATGGTTTGATCAACCAGGGCAGGAATACCGCCCAGGCGCGCCAGGATATCCTCGTAATCCTTGGTCCTGGCTGCTGGCATCATGGCGATCATCGACGGCACGTCGCGCGGCAGGCCGTCCATTTGGTTGAGCACGAGGAATTCAGCCGGAAACTGCTGACGCTCGACCGCCATCTCGGCGTTGCGGCGAAACAGGTCGTAGTTCAACTGGTTACCTTCGCTCAGCTTTACCCGGTCGAACGAGAGGATCGCCTTGAGCGTCTGCCTCGCATCATCCTTCCCCTCGGCGATTGCTTTAACTGACAAATCACTCCATCGGTGGTTTTGCCCAGGGTACCCGCGCCATGTCGCCGATTCCGGCGAGGCGATCATTCGGTACTCCCAGTTCGCGTCAAAAAGCTTCCAGAGTCGCTTTGCGCTGTTGCCTTGGCCCTTGGCCGCGATGATGTCGGTGCATTGTTTGCGGTAGCGGTCGCTGTTTTCATCCGCTTGGCCAAGCGGGATCGCGGTTGTCAGCAGAACGATGAGTGTGATGGCACGAATCATTGCGGCACGGTTGTACCAGTTGGCCAAGCGCGGGAAAACCCCTTTAGCAACGGCCAAGCTTGGCCAAGCGGATCAAAAAAACTGGCAATTCATCGGCTGTCGGCGCATTTTCCCGCAGGCAGTGAGTTTGATTGAGCGACAGATAAGTGTGACTTACCGGCATCAGGTACGGTTCACACAACAAGTGTTTTCGCCGGATAACTGCACGCTGCGCGATATTCTTGCCGACGGTCAAACTGACCGACCTCACAAAGTGCTAATGGTCATGGACGAGGCGTTGTGCCGCGCACAGCCTGGCTTGCTCGATCAGGTTTTGGCGTACTTCGAGCGACACAATGACTGCTTGAAACTCGTCTGCGACCCCATGCAATTCGAGGGCGGTGAGCGCACCAAGAACTCCTATTTTCACGTCTCGGAAATCCATTCAAAAGTTGAGATGCACCACATCGACCGGCACAGTTACGTAATCGCAGTCGGTGGCGGCGCGCTGCTGGACATGGCCGGATTGGCTTCGTCCACCGCTCATCGCGGCGTGCGTCATGTGCGTATACCATCGACAACACTCAGCCAGGCTGACTCCGGTGTCGGCGTGAAAAACGGGATCAACGCCTTCGGAAAAAAGAATTTCATCGGAGCCTTCACCCCACCATTCGCGGTGATCAACGACTTCGATCTGCTCTCGTCACTCAGCGACCGGGACAAGCGCAATGGATACATCGAGGCGGTGAAGGTGGCGCTCATTCGTGACCGCAAATTTTACGACTGGATCGAGGCGGAAGCCGAGGCGCTGGCGGCCTTCTCGCCGGAGCCCATGCGGCGGCTGATTCACCGCTGCGCCGAGTCGCACATCAACCACATCGCCGCCTCGGGCGACCCGTTCGAGTTCGGCTCGGCGCGCCCGCTCGACTTCGGGCACTGGGCAGCGCACAAGCTGGAGCAGCTCTCGGAGTACCGGGTTCGGCACGGCGAAGCGGTTGCGATCGGCATTGCACTGGACGTGATTTACGCCCGCCGCACGGGTCATCTCACCACCGGAACGGTCGACCGGATACTGACACTAATCGAGTCGCTTGGCTTCGAGTTATTCGCCAACGAGCTGCTGCACGAAAATGAGTCCGGCACGCTGCAAGTGATCACCGGACTGGAGGAATTCCGCGAGCACCTTGGAGGCGACCTGACGATCACGCTGCTCCGCGAGCTTGGCCAAGGCTTCGAAGTGCACGAGATGAATCTCCCGCTGGTCATCGAGTCGATCTACGAACTGCGCGACCGCCAGGCTGGCCGCGAACAATCGGTCATCCCCGCCCGGGCCTGACCCTCGTCGCCGTGAAACGCACCGCCGTTCTCAACGTCGTCGGGCTGACTCAGCGGCACATTGGCCCGGACACCCCGGCGATCTCCAAGTTCCTCTCGCTTGGCCAAGCCGCGCTCATCGACCCGGCGTTTCCCGCTGTCACTTGCACCGCGCAGTCCAATTATCTCACCGGCAAACGGCCAAGCGGGCACGGCATCGTCGGTAACGGTTGGTACAACCACGAACTGGCCGAGGTCACTTTCTGGAAACAGCCGAACCATACCGTGCAGTCGCCTAAGCTGTGGCACGATCTGCGCCGGGCCAACAGCGACTTCACTTGCGCGTCGATGTTTTGGTGGTTCAACATGTACGCCGACGTTGAGTGGTCGGCGACGCCGCGCCCGATGTACCCAGCGGACGGCAGCAAACACTTTGACATTTACACTTGGCCGCACGAACTGCGGCCGACGATCAAGGCGAAACTCGGCGAGTTCCCCTTCCCCTCGTTTTGGGGCCCAATGGCCGGGCAGCAGTCGCCCGCCGGGAAACCGGAGGCGGTCAGCGAATGGATCGCCAGCGCGGCCAAGTGGATCGAGGAGGAAGAGCAGCCGACGCTGAATTTGGTTTACTTGCCGCACCTCGACTACAACCTCCAGCGGCTTGGCCCGGGGCATCCGGAGATCGCAAACGACCTGCAACGCATCGACCGGATTGTCGGTGAGTTGATTGAGTTTTTTGAAGTGCGCGGCGTTCAGATTGTTTTGCTCTCCGAATACGGTGTCACGCCGGTCGAGCAACCGATCCACCTCAACCGGCTTTTTCGCGAGCGCGGCTGGCTCACCATCAAGGAGGAGCTTGGCCTCGAGCGGCTCGACTGCGGGAACAGCCGTGCGTTCGCCGTGGTCGACCACCAAGTGGCTCACGTTTACCTCAACGACAAGTCGATCGAAAGTGATGTGCGCAGCTTGCTCGAGGGCACCGACGGCGTGGCAGGGGTTTGGGGGCAATCGGAGAAACAGGCCAACGGCATCGACCATTCGCGGGCGGGCGATCTCGTCGTCACAGCGGCCGAGAGCGCGTGGTTCACTTACTACTACTGGATGGAAGATGCGGTAGCGCCGGACTTCGCGCGCTGTGTGGACATCCACCGCAAACCGGGCTACGACCCAGTTGAACTGTTCAAAGATTCCGTGCGCGGCTCGATGCCCCGAGTGATGTTCAAGTTGCTAAAGAAGAAACTGGGCTTCCGGATGCTGATGGACATCATCCCGCTGGACGCCTCGCTGGTCAAGGGCTCACACGGATGCCGGCCAAGCGACACGGCGGATTGGCCGATTCTGATTTCGAAGTCCACCCAACTTACAGGCGATAAAACAGTCGACTCGTCAGATGTGTACGGCGTGCTTCGTTCGCACATCGTGGGTGGTTGAAGCTGCGCTTGGCCAAGCGCGGGGGATATCAAGTTTCGAACGAGTTGCCGCAACCGCACGACTGCTTGGCATTCGGGTTTTTGATCTTGAAGCCAGCATCGTTGAGCCCGTCGTGATAATCCACGATCGCGCCTCGCAGATATTCGGCACTAAAATTATCGACAAGTACGGTCTCACCGAAAAACTCCAGCGCAAGATCGTCGTCGCGCTTTTCGTCGAACACCATGCCGTATTGCAGGCCGCTGCAACCGCCCTCCTCAACGAAAAGCCGCAGCGTTTTAGTGGAGTTTTCGGGTTCCTTCGACCGGACGACTCCTACCTGTTTGGCGGCGTCCTCGGTGACGGTCAGCAGTGATTCAGTTTGCGTTGCTTCGCTCATTTCAACTCGGGTCAGAAGCTACAAGCTAGTTGCCCCAGCGTCAACTTGGCCAAGTCGGTTTTTACTCCATTCTTGAATTCAGCGCTTGCCCAAGCCACCCTGTCGCAAGTGATAACGATATGAGCGAAACCAGACAACCCATCAAAACATTCACAGCCGACTCGCTGCCCGTCCGGGTTTATGCGTCCGAAGCGGATATGGCAACCGACGTGGCGCAAACCGTCCACGATTACCTTGTGGAGGCCATCGCCAGCCAAGGTGAAGCTGCGGCGATACTCGCCACCGGCAACTCGCAGATTCAGTTCCTGCAAACTCTCGTGGACTTGGGAGGTGTTGACTGGAGTAAAATGACGCTGTTCCACATGGATGAGTACCTCGGCGTCGATGAGAATCATTCGGCCTGTTTCCGTCGCTACATGCGCGAGAGGGTGGAGAGCAAGGTGAACCCGAAGGCGTTCCACTACCTTGGCGGAGACGCGCCGGAACCGATCGCCGAATGCGAGCGCTACGAGGCGCTGCTCAAGGCGCAAGCTATCGACCTCTGCTGCATGGGCGTCGGGGAGAATGGGCACATCGCATTCAACGATCCACCGGTGGCGAACTTCGAGGACGAGCGCCTGGTCAAGATTGTGGAGTTGGACGTCGCCTGCCGGTTGCAACAAGTCAATGAAGGGCATTTCCCCGACCTTGAGGCGGTGCCGAAGTATGCGCTGACGCTGACGGTCCCGGCGTTGTGTTCGGCAAAGAAGGTGGTGTGCGTGGCCCCCGAATCACGCAAGGCCAAAGCCGTTCAAGCGATGCTGGAAGGCCCGGTGAGTACCGATTGCCCGGCGTCATTTCTGCGAACACAAAGCCAAGCCGCGTTGTTCGTGGACGCCGACTCGACCCGATTGCTGGAAAAATTTTAGGGGGAAGGCTTTTTATCCGCCTGGAGGTATGGCCGGAATACGGCCACCCGGCACAGGAGGCATCGGGGGAAGGTCACCCCGAATGACATCCCCCGGAGGAGCGTCCTCGAGTTGCTGCTGAAATGGCAAAGGGGGCATGAGGACGCCTTTTTTTTCTGCAAAGTCTTTTTGTTCCATCATTTCCAAGGCTTGAACCGCCGGATCACCACCCTTCATCGGCGGCGGTGTCGGATAAGTGCGGCGCGCGGGAACGGCGCGAGTTGTTCTTGTGCCACCCAAGGAAGAGACGGAACCCGATCGGCTGGATGAAGTTCTTGAAGGACTGCTGCCAGATCTGGAACTGGTGGTGCCCGAACTCCTGCCGGTGGTCGGCCGAGAACCGCTGAGTGAGCGGGATGATGTCTTCGATGAGGATGATCGGGATTTCGACGATTTCGACGGTGCCTTGGCCACCGCGGTCTTATAGGTGTGCTCGTTGTTTTTCAGGCTTAGTTCCAGCGGGCTCCCATCCTTGATCAAGTTGACCGTGCCCGCCTCGGCGTCGATGGCGGTAATCTCAATGGCTCCCTGCTTGTCACCCACCGGTATCTGCAAATATTTGGTTTCGGGCGGCTTGGCACTGGAATCGACTAGCGCGAGACACGCCTTTTCCACCCCCTTCAACCGATAAATGCCGGTGAACTTGAGATCGAGATTTTTGGGAAGCTCAGGCGGGGGGGTGTTCTTCGCGGGGGGCGGCGCATCCGTGAGATCGAAGGCGTTGCGCTCGCTGATCGCAAGGTAGGGGTTTGACTCCGTCTTCACATCCTGCACAGCAAACACCCCTGCATGCAGCAAGGCAAACACTCCAAGCAGAGGGAGTGCCCTGAAAATAAATCCTGCCTTTTTCGACGTCACGGTCGGATCAAACACCATGAAACTCACTTGGTTGCGCCTTACCGGTTCTTTTAATACGCGGCTTGTGCGCCTTTGACTGTGCGCTTCCGCATCCAAGGCATCATGGAGCGCAGGCGGGTTCCCACCTTCTCGATGTTATGCTTTTCGCCGGCCTTGAGCAGCTTGTTGTACTGCTTGTAGCCACCCTTGTACTCGCGCACCCACGCCTTGGCAAACTTGCCGCTCTGGATGTCCTTGAGCGCCTCTTTCATACGCTTCTTCACACTGGCGTCGATGATTTTCGGGCCAATCTTGACATCACCCCACTTGGCCGTCTCGGAGATCGAGAAACGCATTCCGCTGATGCCGGCCTCGTTGATCAGATCAACAATCAGTTTCAACTCGTGAAGGCACTCGAAGTAGGCCATCTCCGGTTGGTAACCAGCCTCGACCAGCACCTCGTACCCGGCCTGGATAAGTGAGCACGCGCCTCCGCAAAGCACGGTTTGCTCGCCGAACAAGTCGGTCTCGGTCTCCTCCTTAAAGGTGGTCTGGATCACGCCCGCGCGTGTGCCGCCGATGCCCTTGGCCCAAGCGAGGGCAATCTTTTTGGCCTGTCGGTCGGCGTTCTGATAAACGGCGATGAGACTTGGCACTCCCCTGCCCTCCACGTACTGGCGCCGGACGATGTGGCCGGGACCCTTGGGCGCCACGAGGATCACATTGACGTCTTTCGGCGGGATGACCGTCTTGAAGTGGATGGCGAAGCCGTGTGAAAACAACAGTGTCTTGCCCTTGGCCAAGTTTGCCTTGATGTCATTCTTATACACCTCCGCCTGCCGAGTATCCGGCACGGCGACGAAGATGACGTCAGCCCGCTTCACGGCCTCGGCGTTGGTGTAAACCTTGAAGCCCTTTGCCTTGGCCACCTTGGCCGACTTGCTCCCCTTGTAGAGGCCGATGATGACGTTGACCCCGCTGTCTTTCAGGTTCAGTGCGTGGGCGTGCCCCTGCGACCCAAAACCAATAACGGCCATGGTCTTGCCCTTGAGGACTTTCAGGTCTGCGTCTTTTTCGTGATATACTTTTGCTGCCATAGTAAAAATTATTTTCGAGCCAAGGCCACCTTGCCTGTTCGGGTCAGTTCCTGCACACCGAAGTTCTCCATGAGGGCGAGGAATTTCTGCACTTTGCTTTCATTGCCGGTTATTTCGATAGTGACGCTCTCCGGTTGGACATCCACGATCTTGGCGCGGAAAATGTCCGTCACCTGCATCACCTCGGCGCGTGACTGGGAGTCCACACCCACACGCACCAAGACCAGCTCGCGATCGACGTACTCGCCGTCCCGGAAATCCTGCACCTCGACAGAGTCTACGAGTTTGTTCAACTGCTTGACGATCTGGTCAAGCGTCGCATCGTCCCCACGGGTGACGATGGTCATGCGAGACATACTCGGGTCGTGCGTCGGCGCAACGTTGAGGGAATCGATGTTGAACCCCCGCCCGCTGAACAGCCCGGCGATACGCGTGAGCACGCCGAACTTGTTTTGAACCAACACTGATATGGTGTGTCGCATTGTTGCGTGATCGGTTGGCCAAGAGCTTGGCTAAAAGCTAACCCGCGCTTTCCACTCTCCGAGGAAGCACGGACAACCGGTCGGGAAAGTTAGGGCAACGCAAAAACGGGGTCAATCGGTTTTTCCCAACCGGGCGAAAAAATAGGCGTCTGCTATTTTCGTGGAGTTACGTGTAGGCTTCCCAGTTTACTGGCGAAAGCCGCTTGGTGTAAGCGCCCTGCACACGGCGAATATTGGTTCGGGCTTG
>JABGZB010000234.1 GCA_018674955.1 Verrucomicrobiota bacterium
GCGTTACGCGTTGGATGGGTCATCAGACGCATCGCCTTTGCGGGTTAACCCGCTGGCGCGTTCGTTGTCCGTGATATAACCCATCGCACGATACAAGGCAGAGTTCGGCCCGTGATCCGGATCCGCCAAAACGGCATGAACAACCATCTTGATGTGCTCCCTTGTTTTTCTGTCAGCCGCCTCGCGTCGCGCAATACCGGCCCGACGATCCCGCAGGATTGTGTCGAGCTGTTCGCGTTCAGTGATCGACGTTCCGGTTAACACCTTGAACTGGGCAAGATTCATCCCAGAAAAGGTTTCTTCCTTTGCGTACTCAGCCCACGACTCCGTTACGGTCGTGAGCCACTCTTCTATCTGTTTATGTTTTTTCATTTTATTAACTTTCCCCTTCGGCTTATTCTCAAACTGTTGTTGAGATTTCGTCGTTGGTGAAATCTGTTGGATCGGGACCTCGAGCTTGGCCTTTTGCAGGTCCAAGTTCCGGTCGCGATTCTTTCCGTACCAATAATCAACTAATGTTTCCATGATGGTTGTATAATGAATTACAGCTAAAGTTCCTGATTGGGAAAATTTTTTTTGAAGAAAAATAAAGACCTCTGTGTTTACTCGAGAAAATGGACTTTTAGGGCCCCTTAAAATGAGTCGAGGCATGATTTGTTGACTTAGGCTAGCGTTCAAAGTGATTGAGACGTGCTGTCGACGACTTTGTGAAATAACCAAAGAACTTGAGGGACGGAACGAACGAGATTGGGGACGGCCTAATCGACTTCGATCGCCACTCAAACAACTTTAGTCGGCCCTCAAACTTGTTTGGGCGGGAAACAAATTGTTAATTAGGTGCAATCTAGAGGGCCTTTTGATTTGCAATTGGTGATCAATTATGTGATACTTTGTTTGCGGCGAAATCACAAATCATTGCAACTGTTGGTTGGTGAAGTGAGTGGGAAATTAGACTAAATCCGGAATGAAAATATCGTGTTCAAATTGCAATGAATCTTTGGATGTATCTGACGAACTTGGAGGGCAAGCCATCGAGTGCCCCAACTGTAATGAAAGCCTGACTGCACCACAAAAGCGACCGAGCCTGATTGTCCGATTTGCTGTTGGGTTGTTAGGATTACTCTTCATGATCCCCATGTTTGTTGAAGACAAGTCGTTGGGATCAGTAAGAGGATTTGGCCTCTTGATGGGAGTTGCGTTTATGCTCTACTTTTTTGGTGGCCCCCGTTTGCTTGAAAAGATCGGTCTCGGATTCCTTGTCCAACCTGTTGGTGGCGGCGCTAAGAATGCAGCTTTGCCTAGTAGCGCCCAGGGTGAAGCGGGAGTCGCCGAGCCGGTCGTTGCTCCCAACAGCGACATCAACGAGGGCATCGCCGCATTTCAGCAGCAACTTGCCATATTAACTCCTCGGGCATTTCTTACTCCGGCCATAGTGGCAATCAACCTCATCGTGTTCACGATCATGATCGCCGCAGGCGTACATATCATGTCGCCCAAGATTGTTGACCTGTTGGCATGGGGGGCAAACTACGCTCCAAAAACCACAGGCGGAGAGTGGTGGCGACTGGTCACGAGCAACTACCTGCATATTGGTGTCATCCATATCGCATTCAACATGTGGGTCTTTTGGAGCGTCGGGCAATTTGTGGAACGACTGGTGGGCAACTTGGGGTTCTTCTTTGTCTATTTATTCTCAGGAGTCGTTGGTGGCTTTGCCACAGTTCTGTGGAACCCAGGGGCTGTGAGTGCAGGTGCTTCGGGTGCGGTTTTTGGTGTCTACGGGTGCCTGCTAGCTTTTCTCGCGTCGGATCGGGGTTCTATACCGCGTCCCATCTTGAAGGCTTTGGGCAACAATGCCGTCTTCTTTGTCGTTGTGAACGTGATTTACGGCATGGGGCAGGAGAACGTGGATATGGCCGCGCATCTTGGTGGTTTGGCGGCGGGCTTCGTCTCCGGTTTGATCCTCCGGAGGCCATTGGATTCCAGCGTATCCAAGAATCGGGGGCCGCGGAACCTGCTGGTCGGAATTGCGGGTGTGTTGGCAATAAGCGCCGGGGTGGCGCTGACAGGAAACCGTTACGCGGATATTCAGGAGGAGCTTCGTCGGTTCGGCGAGACTGAGGAAACAGTAATGGGCTCATTCAATGAAACGATTCAGAAGGTACAGACAGGTTCGATGTCCGACGATGCATTCGCGTCCATCCTCAGTGAGGAGATCATTGCACCATGGGAGGCGGCGCTGTCTGAATTTGAGAGTGAAACAGCCGAAAAACTGCAAAAACTTTCAGAACGCAACAGCGAGTTACATGGCAAATTAGTGAAATACATGCATCTGCGATTGGAGGCATTTCAGCTTATGCTTGAAGCTGTCGAAGGGAATGATCAGCAGAAGGCGGAACGCGCCAATGAGAAACTAGCGGAGTCCCAAGTTATTGTGGAATCGTTACAAAACGGCGGTAATTAGGCGTTGACCTGATTGACGGCCTCGACGCAGCGGGTGCAGAGGGTGGTAGATTGGTCAAGGCTGGCACGGTGCTGGCAGTGCCATCCAAGTGTGCCGTGAGTCAGTCCCTTTCTTCAGGCCAGCTGCCATCCCAATCGCCATCCGGTGCCGGCCGGGCGGTGTCGCCGCCTCCCGCTCCCTGTGTTGGACCTTTGTATTCATTATGTGTTGTTTTCCCGATAAGGGACTTCACTCTCTTATTGTATTCGTCTTCTGTGATTGGTGGATTCGGTGGCAAAGATTCATACGAAACGCATCCAGATAATGTAATGCCGAAGCAAATGCTGACCACTAATCTTTTCATAGCAACCCAATGAGACGCCACTGCCAGTTCACCGTCAACCGATGAGCTACTTCTTACGACTAGAACGGTAAGCTAGCCAAATAACCAAAGCTGTCGCAGTGAGGAATATGAACCCAATCATAAACGTCTGGATTTCACCTGATATATCTTCAGCTATTTCTGCTGGACTCACATGCTGATGAGACGCCAATGCCAGTTCACCGTCAAGCGGTTCAGGGTCGACCATGTGACTCGGTTCGCCGTCCGCTGTCGGTCAGTCGCTGGCGACAACCCAGTCTGTTCACGGTTTGAGCGAGGGACGCCGATGCCAGTGGTCAAGGAGTCATGCGAAAGCGAACTGGAGGCGTAGGTCGCCTGACGGTAAGCTACAAGCATACACAGATGAATACGAAAGCAAGAGAAGGCCAAAGAGACGCCGTAAACGCCGTTGGTCAGCCTGCCTCGCTAATTATTCGGAATTGAACGGGAAAGCCAATGGATGACCAGGAGACAGATAAGACCAAGCAGGAAAAGGGTAACCGCCATCACCAAAAACCGCTTAATTTTTGGATTCATCAGCCGAGGTGCTGGCTGCTTGCCTCGGGAATCAGGCGGTGGCCTGATTGACGGCCTCGATGCAGCGGGTGCAGAGGGTGGCGTGATTGTCGTGTGAGCCGACGGTGGGTTCCCAGCGCCAGCAGCGTTCGCATTTTTCACCCTCGGCATTGGTCACGGCGACCTGCAATTCCTCACCTTCACCCGTTTCGAGTTTAAGTTCCGAGACGTTGATTAGCTCGCGGAGATCTTCCCCGTGCGCTTGGCCTATTTCGATTTCGCGGCCATTGCCGGTGAGGGTCACGCAGGCCTCGAGACTCTTGCCAATCTGCTTGGCTTGGCGCGCTTCCTCAAGCATAGGCAGGGTGCGTTCTCGGATGGCAAACATCGTTTCCCAGTTGGCCGATTCTTCGGCGCTGATGCTGAACTCAAACGGCTCCCAATCGGTCAGGTGCACACTGGCAGAGTCGAGGTGAGGAATGGCCTCCCATGCCTCGTCGGCGGTGAATACGAGCATCGGCGAGAGCATCTTGGCGAAGCCCTGCACTAGCCTGTAAATCGCCGTCTGCGTCGAGCGTCGACGCGTTGAGTTGGCGGGTGATGTGTAGAGGCGATCTTTCACCGTGTCGTGATACACCGCTGACAACTCCACCGACACGAACTGGGTGATGCGCTGATAGGCGATATGAAATTCGCACTTGTCGAACGCCGTGCGAACGTCGGCGTCGAGCTTTGCGAACGCGTCAAGAATCCATCGGTCGAGCCCGGTCAACTCGCCGTCGGCAACGGTGTGTTGCGTCGGGTCAAAGTCGTACAGATTGCTGAGCTGATAGCGGAAGGCGTTGCGAATGCCACGGTACGCCTCGGCCACTTTCTTGATCCGTTCCTCGCTGACGGTGATGTCGTTTCGGAAATCCTGCGATGCCACCCACAGGCGGACGATGTCCGCGCCGTAGTTGCCGATGTACGCCTCGGCGGTCTGCGGTTTGGAGTTGCCACCGGCCTGTTTGCTTTTAGAAATTTTTTCGCGATCGGCATCGACCATGAAGCCGTGCGTCAGCACGTTGCGATACGGCGCGACACCGTTGCCGGCCAGCGACAAAAGCAGCGACGATTGAAACCAGCCACGGTGCTGGTCGCTGCCTTCAAGGTAGTAGTCGGCCTGCCATGCATCGGTCGAGCCGGCCTCGGCACCGGGGCGGCCAAGCTCGCTGCGCTGCATGAGCACGGCGCGCGACGATGAGCCGGAATCGATCCATACGTCGAGCGTGTCGGTGGACTTGGCCACCGGCTCCGCGCCGTCCCAGCCGTCCGGCTTTACCGCGGCCCAAAGGTCATCGAAGTCGCGCTCGAACCACACGTTCGATCCGTGTTCCTGGACGAGGTCGGCGGTTTTTCGAACGATCCGCGCGTCGAGTATCGGCTCGCCCTGGGCATCGTAAAACGCTGGGATCGGCACGCCCCAGGAGCGCTGGCGCGAGATGCACCAGTCCGGGCGCGACTTGACCGCGCCCTCGATCCGGTTGCGTCCCCAGCCTGGAAGCCAGTTGACGCCCTCAATGGCGGCGAGTGCCTTTTCGCGAAAACCGTCGTGGTCGATTTTGACGAACCACTGATCCATCGCGCGGAAAATCACCGGCGTTTTGCTGCGCCAGCAATGCGGGTAGCTGTGTTCGTAGCGCTCCTCGAACGCCAGTTTATTATCGGCCTTGAGCCGCTCGATGACGGCGTCGTTGGCTTCGCATTTGCCTCTGCGCTCGAGGATTTGTTTGCCGACGAGCTCGTCGGGCATCTGCTGTTTCTCTGGCAGATCGGCGGTGCGCGTGAGGCAGCCTTTGTCGTCCACCGGCGAGTAAACCGGCAGGCCGTTCGCGCGGCCAAGGTTGTAATCGTCCTGACCGTGCCCAGGCGCGATGTGCACCAGGCCGGTGCCGGCGCTGTCGTCCACGAACATATCGCCGGCGAACAGTTTGCCGGTGCGGTTGCAGAATGGGTGGTGATACTCCATTTCAGCGAGTTGGTCGCTCTGCACCGTGCGCAAAATCTCGAAGTCACCCGCCCAGCCGCACTTCTCGACGATAGTGTCGAGCAGGGGCACGCTGACGAGCAGCGCCTCTTCGCCGACGCGGATCAACTGGTAGTCGAACCGGGAATTGTAGGCGACGGCGAGGTTGGCCGGCAGTGTCCACGGCGTGGTCGTCCAGATCAGCAGGTGCATGTCTGTCTCGCCCACGATCGGGAATTTCACATAAACGCTCTGGCTGACATGATCCTGATATTCGACCTCCGCTTCGGCCAGTGCTGTGCGGCACGGGATGCTCCAGTAAACCGGTTTTTTGCCGCGATAAACAAATCCCTTGTCCACCAACTCGGCGAACAACCGCAGCTCCTCAGCCTCGTACTCGGGATGGAGCGTGAGGTACGGGTTGTCCCATTCGCCGAGCACGCCGAGCCGCTTGAACTGCTCACGTTGTTTGTCAACAAACTCCAGCGCGTACGCCTCGCAGGCTTTGCGGATCATCGCCGGTGTGGCGTCGGTGTTGCCGCCCTTTCGCATTTGCTGCGTGACCTTGAACTCGATCGGCAACCCGTGGCAGTCCCAGCCCGGCACGTACGGCACGTGTTTGCCGCGCAGCGTCTGATACTTGAGAATGAAGTCCTTGAGAATTTTGTTCAGCGCTGTGCCGATGTGCACGTCGCCGTTGGCGAACGGCGGGCCGTCATGCAGCAAAAACCGCTCGGCGCCGTCGCGGCGTTTTTGGATCTGCTCGTACAGGCCGTCTGCGTACCACTTGGCCAAGCGTTCGGGTTCGCGCTGGACGAGCCCGGCACGCATAGGGAAATCCGTCTGCGGAAGGTTAAGCGTTTTTTTATACTCCATCTTGGGTACCCGCCCGCCCGGGCAGGCGCGGCAACCTACCAGCCCGCTTGGCCAAAGGCAAAAGCAGAAACAGCTGGCACGCTTGGCTTGACTGCACTTGGCCAAGCAGTACGGTTTCCGGCATGAAGAATCACTTCGTACGATCCACAATCACTTCATTGCTGCTCGTCGGTACAGCGTTTGGCCTATCGGCTGAAGAACCAAGACTGGAAAGCGGCAAACAGCGAGCCGCCGTCAGCGGGCTGCACGGCAAGCCCGCGCCCAAGCTGGAGCTCACCCAGTGGCTGAACACCAAGGGCGGCAAGGCACCGGACACCAAGGGTAAAATCGTTGTGCTCGATTTTTGGGCGACGTGGTGCGGCCCTTGCATTGCCTCCATTCCCAAGACCAACAAGCTGCGTAAAAAGTATGCCGACAAGGGAGTGGTCATCATTGGCGTTTGCGCCTCACGCGGCGGCGAGAAGATGAAGCAGACCGCCGAGCAGCATGGCATCGAGTACCCGGTTGCGCTCGACGCAGACGGCAAAGTGGTTGGTGCCTATGCTGTCAACAGCTACCCCGACTACTACATCATTGGCAGCGATGGTAAGCTGCGCTGGGGCGACATCGCCAACGCCGACGTCGAGAAGGCCATCGAGCACCTGCTAGCGGAGAAATAATTTTATGAGCGACACGATTTATCCGAGAAGCCCGTACGAGGCCATGGACAGCTGGGTGCACCTGCCGCGCCTCGTCGACAAAATTCGCCTGCACGAAGCCGGCCAATTGCCCGCTGATTATCAGCCGAACTATCTGCATAAGGGGTTCGACCTTGCCTGGTTTAAGGCCAGCGGTGTTGAACCGGGCACTCTTGTCAGCGTCGTCAAAAACTCAATCACCGACGGGCAGATCAGCGACTGGGTCAAAGCCAACGTCAGCACACCCGATGAGGCCAAGACGGCGTTAAGGGACAAACTGTTGAGCTATGGCACGGAGGGCAGGCTGCTTGAGCTGCTCATCCAGCGCAAGGCCGAGTCCGGCCTGAAGGATCGCGACGACATCCGCTGCATGTTCGACTACATCGACGCCGACGAAGGCCGGAACTGATCACTCAGCTTGGCCGAGTTTGGCTTGGATTTTTTGGGTGGTGCGGAAGTGGAGCTTGGCGGCCTCGCCCAGTTTTTTTATCCCATATTTTTTGAGGAATGTCGCGCCGGCGGCGTCCACTCTTGACGAGGCTCCTTTGGGCAGTTCGAGGTCGAACTCCCGGCCAAGCGCGGCGAGACGATTGACGAATTCCGCCCGCGCAAGAATCGACGCGGCGGCCACCGCGATGTCGGACTCGGCCTTGTGCATTTGCACCAACTCGAGTTGGCGGCCCTCCTCCATCAACGCGTTTTTCACCGTGGCTTTGTTGCGGGCAAACTGGTCGCTGATCGCGCGCAGCGGCGGCGGCTCCATTCGAGCCCGCTGGCCCAGCAGATTTTCGATCACCCGCGCGTGGCCCCATGCGAGAATCTTGTTCACATTGCGCATGGATTGGTGCATACGATTGTAGGTGGCGTTACCGATCGGCACGACGGTGTGAACGCAGCCGGGGGTTTCGCGAATGCCCTTGGCCAAGACGGCGATTTTTTTGTCGGTGGTGATGGCCTTGGAATCCTTGACGCCCAGCTCGTGCAGCGCGCGGGCGATCGGCTCGTTCACGTAAACACCGGCGACCACCAGCGGCCCAAAAAAATCGCCCTTGCCGCTTTCATCGACGCCGAGCCGGGGTTCAAGTTGTTCCGGCTGCGTCTCGAGTTCGTAGCCGAGTGTCGCTTCACCAAGCACCTCCGGTTCAAGGGTGAACTCGACAAACTCGCGCGTGCCTTTGCCTTGTGCGAGCAGCTTGCCGCTTTTGTAAAAAGTGACCGACAGGCCGGGGTGCTTGAAGCTGTAAACGGCGTGCGGAACGTCGGCGGTGTCGAAGTCGCGCTTGGCCAAGAGCCCGCGCAACGTCTCCGCCTGTGCGGGCGTCAGCTTGGCGGTGTGGCTGGTCATCCGGCGTGGACGGTTTCGCCGCTTGGCTCGACCCATTTGCCGTGTTCACGGATAAGCTCAACGAGGCTCTCGACCGCCTCGGCCTCTGGGATGTTGAAGCGCACCGGTTCGCGGCCGACGTAAAGATTGATCTTGTTTGGCGCGCCACCAACGTAGCCGAAATCAGCATCGGCCATCTCGCCAGGGCCGTTGACGATGCAGCCCATGATGGCGATTTTCACTCCCTTGAGATGCTCGGTGCGGGCCTTGATGCGGGCGGTGACTTCCTGCAGATCAAACAGTGTGCGACCACAGCTTGGGCAGGCAACGTAGTCGGTTTTGAACGAGCGACAACCGGCGGCCTGCAAAATATTATAGGCCAGGCGCAGCGACTGGCCGGCGCCACTCTCGCCGCGAACCAAAATGGTGTCCCCAATGCCGTCGCACAGCAGCGAGCCGATCACGACGGCGGCGCGGAGCAGGGCGATATTCGGCTCAAGCGGCGTATCGCCGAAGTGGAGGCAGTCCTTCAGTAAAATGGGATTCGTGCGGCCAAGTGCCTTGATCCGGCCGGCCAACAGGCGGAACGCGGTGATGGTGGGCAGGTCGAGGTCGTCCTTCACCGTGACAAGTTGAGTGTCGCAGTTGATTGAAAACGCCTCGCGCGGATCGACTTCCATCACGTTCAATTCCTCGTAAATTGCCTCCGGCTTCACGTCGTCGCCTGGCTGGATGCGCGTCACGAGTTTGTCCCAGGCTGCCTGCGTCACGACAACGCGGATGGTTTGTTCACCGCCGCACTTTATGCCGTCAGCCAACTCGATCTCCGGCGTTGCACGGCGTGCGTAGTCGAACGGGTCGTAGGCCAACGGCACGTCCAACGTGTCGGCGGTCGTGTCGGTCAATCCGGGAATTTGCGCGAGCAGATCGTTGCAAACGGCGATCTCGTTTGGCGAATCTTCGGTGAGCGAAACACGGATTGTGTCTCCCAAGCCGTCGCACAGTAGCGAGCCGATGCCGATGGCGCTTTTGATACGGCCGTCCTCGCCGTCGCCGGCTTCGGTGACGCCCAAGTGCAGCGGGTAGTTCCAGTCCGGCCCCAGCTTGGTCAAGCGCGCGGCCAACAGTCGGTAGCACTCGATCATCACCTTCGGGTTGCTGGACTTCATCGAGAACTTGAAATTGTGGAAGCCGCGCTCTCGTGCGATATGGGCAAACTCAAGCGCACTCTCCACCATCCCCAGCGGCGTGTCGCCGTAGCGGTTCATGATACGGTCGCTGAGCGAACCGTGGTTGGTGCCGATACGCAGTGCTCGGTTGCGCGTTTTGCATTCCTCGACGAGCGGCGCGAACTCGGCCTCGATGCGAGTCAACTCCTCGGCGTATTGTTCATCAGTGTATTCGCGGATGTTGAATTTTTTGGAGTCGGCATAGTTGCCGGGGTTCACGCGAACCATCTCGCACCACTTCACCGCTTCCAAAGCGGCGTCCGGCTTGAAATGAATGTCGGCGACCACCGGGACGTTCGAGCCGCGCGCACGGATGCCGGCGACGATCGACTCGAGATTGGCGGCGTAGCGTTTGGTTTGTGCGGTGATGCGGATAATCTGGCAACCGGCCTCGACCAAAGCCATCGATTGCTGGATGCACGCATCGGTATCGAGCGTGCTGCAGGTGATCATCGACTGGCGAACGACAGGGTTGCTGCTGCCGACGAGGACGCCTCCGTTTTCAAAGTCGCCGATGACCACCGGGCGCGTGTCCCGGCGCGCATGGCGATACGGTGAGGCGCAGTAGTTCATGGCGGGATATTATTCGCTGGCTGTTGGAGAGGGATCAGCCGGTGCCTGAACCTCCGTGTCGCTGTTGAACATATCGACGAAAATATCACGCCGCATGAAAACGTCATGAAATGTCACGTAGAGCATCAGCGAGATGAGCGCCACGGCGAAACCGGTTGTGGCCCATTCCTGCAGTTTAGCCGGTATTTTGCGGCGGAAAATGCCCTCGATAAACCCCATGATTGTGTGCCCACCATCCAGTACGGGAATCGGCAGCATGTTGAGAATGGCCAGGTTCACGTTGAGTAGAACGAGGAAATTCAGGGCCAAGCGGTAGTCGGTTTTTACCATGGCACCGAGCATCGCGAGTATACCTACTGGGCCGCTCAAGTCGCTCACACCAACGCCAGTTTGCGTCGGGTGAAACAGCGCGTAGAGCGTCCGCCACATGAGCGAGCCGACTGCCGAGATGTTCTCCCACGGCGTCGGGCCGGGGTGGCGCTCGATGTAAACCCGTGGGCCGCGTCCGAACTGCACGCCGATCATCACATTCCCCTCGATCATCCGCGGCGTGATCGGCAGCGGGACATTTTCGCCGTCCCGGCGCACGACTATCTCCGTCGCCTTACCGCCGTTCTTCTGCAACTCGTCGATCAACTGGCCTTGGCCACCGATCGGGATTCCGCCGAGCGAAATGATTTTGTCATCCTGTTTCAAGCCGGCCTCCGAGGCGGCCTGGCCCTCGAGTACTCGTCCCACGATCGGCGGGAACTTCGACGGAAGATCAAGCGTCTTAATCGGGATCTCGTCGCTAATCGGAGTGGCTGTCAGCACGTGGGTGAACTCGTCGCGATCCCGCAGAAACGTCACCGCGAAACGGTTTGTCAGAGACAAGGCGGTCAGCTTGTAGGCTTCCTCCCAAGAAGGAATCGCTTGGTCGTCGATCTTGGTGACGATGTCGCCTTCGCGGATGCCGAGTGAGTACTCCGTCGATTCCTTGCTCAGATTACCGACGACAGGTGGCGTGATCATCTCCGGCAGGCCGACGAAATAAATAACCGTTGCCAGCACGACGGCGAAGACGATGTTCATGATCGGCCCGGCGACCGCCACGGCGATCTTAGCCCAAGGCGAAATCTCCGGGAGTGGCTCATCGTCCTCATTACTTTCGCCCTCGAGCGCCTCGCTGGTGAGCATCTGCGGCAGCTTCACGAAGCCGCCGGCCGGTATCATGCGGACGGTGTAAAGGATGCCGTCTTTTTCTTTTTTCCAGAGAATCTTGCCGAAGCCGATGGCGAATTCCTCCACCTTCATGCCACACTTGCGCGCGACGATATAGTGGCCCCACTCGTGCACAAAGATCGCCGCGCCAAAGAGAAGCAGCACGGCGGCAACCACGTAAATTGTTGTTAAAATAACCATGAAATCAGTTTCGCTTGGCCAATCGCAGATTTGCCTTGGCCGACGATTGTTACATTCGAGCCAGCGCGGCGTCAAACCGCTTCAAAACCTCCGCTTGGCCAAGCACCTCCATCAAATGATACAAACTTGGGCCGACCTTGCTGCCGGTGCAGGCCACACGGGCCGGCATGACGAGCACCTTGTTTTTCACCTCGCGAGCGGCGGCGGTGGCCTTGAGCGACTCCATCAGCGAGTCGGCGTCGAACGTGGCCAAGCCGGCGTAGGCCTCGCGGAGCGCGGCCAAGTGCGGCTTGTTCTCCGGCGTCAACGCCTGCGCCGCTGCCTCGGCGTCGAGCACCACCTCGTCACGGAAGAAAAACCCGATGTAACCTGCGACGTCGTTGAGATTCTTGATTTTGTCCGTGCAAAGAGCCAGCGCGGTGTCGGTGAAACCGGCGTCGCGGCTCGCGGCGTCAAGCCCGGCATCCTTCAGTTGGCCAAGCGCTTGGCTTTTGAAATCGTCGGTCGGCAGGGCGCGGATATGCTCGAAGTTCAGCCAGTCAAGCTTGGGCATGTCGAACC
>JABGZB010000235.1 GCA_018674955.1 Verrucomicrobiota bacterium
ACGCGCCAGCAGGTCAAGTTTGAGTTGGGGAAACGCGATACGTCGGAGGTCGGCAAGGCGGCGGTGCGTTGGGCGCGTCGATTGAAAAACGACGACAAATCGTATGAACGGCATCAATTTGAGGCGCTGGCCCTTTGTGCGACCATCGAGTCGGTGCAACCTCAATTGCTCCGGCGTGTATTGCGTGCGAAAGACTACCGGGCGCGAGCTTTCGCGGCACGCATCGTTGGCCGTTGGCAGGATCGCTTGTCCAAGCCGGTTGAACTGCTGGCACTTGCAGCTAGCGATCCTCACCCGCAGGTGAGGCTTGAGGCAGCCTTGGCATGCGGCCAAACACCGTATCCTGGGGCGATCAAGGTAGCGGCTCTGGCGGTGATGAAGCATCCACGCGACAAGTGGATCGACTATGCATTCACGCAGGCGGTGCGTCATCAGGAACCGGTTTGGATGGCGGCACTGACCGCTGGCGATTTGGATTTTAAAGACAACATCGGCGCACTGTCGGCCCTGCTTGAAAAAGGGGGCTCAAAAACAATGCTCTCCAAGCTGATGGACCTCGCAAAGTCGGATGAGATTGACTTAGAGGGGCGCCGCGGGGTTTTAACCGGCATCGCGGGCATTGGTGGGGAGGGGGAATTACGGGCGATATTCGAGCCGGGCTTTCACCGCTCGGCGGAAAATCACGCCTTGGCGTTGGCTGCGCTGAACGCCGCCTCTGTCTCTCGCACAGTGAAGCCAGAAGGGGACCTGGCTGCTGTTCTCCGCTCTGCATTGCGAAGTGACCAAGCTGAATTGAGCGAGCAGGCGCTTGGCCTGATCGGCCAATGGCAGGTGGCGGATTTGCATGACGACGTCGCTGCGTTGGTAGATGACAACCAGTCGGTAGGGGCGACCCGACTGGCTGCGATCCGGGCGCTTGGCCTGTTGGGCGGCGATGACGCCCAGCGCCTAGCCAAGCTGATCGATTCCGGCGCTGCAACGGAGGAACTGAAACTGGCCGCGCTTGACAGCTTGAGCCGTGTTGACATGAGCGCGGCGGCGAGTCGCGGTGCGGCGTTGCTGGCGCTTGGCCAGGCGACAACCGGGGTGCTGTCGCCGTTTTTGAACCGCGAGGGTGGTGGCACGGCGCTGACGGCCGCCTTGGCCAAGCGCAAACCTGGAGCGGCTCCGGCGGCGGTGGCCTTGGCCAAGCTGCAGTCGCTTGGCAGCAACGAAACGGGGTTGATGAATCTTTTGAGCCAGGCGGCCGGCATCGAAAACACCGTGCCGGCTTACAGCGCGGAGTTTGTCGCCGCGCTGGCCAAGGAGTCGGCAAAGGGCGACGCCGCGAACGGCCGTCGAGCGTTTCAGTCGGCCGGCTGCGCGGTGTGCCACAAAATCGGTTTGGCGACGAATAACGGCATTCCGTTTATCGGGCCGGAACTCGACACCATCGGCAACACGCTCAGCACGGAGCGGATCATCGAGGAGGTGCTTTGGCCGGGGCGCCACGTGAAGGAGGGATACAGCCTAGTGCAGGTAACCATGATAACCGGCGATGTGCATGCGGGCTACGAGCAGCGGTCGCGCTCAGACGATATTTTTCTGAGTCCACTCAGCCAACCGGGGACGATTCAAATTCCGCACGATCAGATTCGTTCACAGGCTCAGATTGGCAGCGCCATGCCGGCTGGGCTCACTGCGGGCTTGAAGCGCGGACAATTGCGCGATTTGATTCTCTTTCTCGCTGAGCAGGGCCGCAACTGATTTTGTGATGAAAAAAACCTTAAGCCTGATTTGCACGATGCTGGCGTTATTGAGCGCCAACGCCGCCAAGCCGAACTTCGTCGTTATCATGGCGGACGACATGGGTTACAACGCGACCAGCGCCTATGGTGGCTGGCTCAAGACGCCGCACCTCGACCGCATGGCGCGCGAGGGGATGCGCTTCACTGACTACCACTCGAGTGGCGTGGTGTGCAGCCCGACCCGCGCCGGGTTGCTCACGGGCCGCTACCAGGAACGCGCCGGCGTGCCGGGAGTGATCAATGCCGACCCCAAGGTGCCGGATCACCATCGCGGACTATGGCCGAGTGAGCACACGTTCCCGGAGCTGCTGGCGCAGGCAGGCTACACCTCGGCCATTTTTGGCAAGTGGCATCTTGGTTACCGTAAAAAATTCAATCCGATGCACCACGGCTTCAACGAGTTTCGCGGGTTCGTCAGTGGCAACATCGACTACCTGTCGCATTACGACCGGATGGAGGTGTACGACTGGTGGGACGGCTTGAAGGCGGTCGAGGAGGAGGGCTACTCGACGCACCTGATTACGAGGCACGCGCTGCGGTTTATCAACGAAAACAAGTCGAGGCCGTTCTGCCTGTATGTGGCGCATGAGGCGGTGCACTCGCCGTTTCAGGGGCCGGCCAGCCCGATTCAGCGCGGCCCAAAAAAGAATCGAGGTAAAAAGAAAACCCCGGTCGAGGCAGCCTACGTGCAGATGATGACTGCGATGGACGAGTGCGTTGGCCAGGTGCTAGACAAGTTGATCGAGTTGAAGCTCGAGAAAAATACGCTTGTGATTTTCTGCTCCGACAATGGCCATGCCTACATGGGTGGCCCAGAGGGCTACCGGTTTCCGCTGCGCGGCAAAAAAGGAACCGTGTGGGAGGGTGGCCATCGCGTGCCGGGCATCGCCTGGTGGCCGGGTCGGATCAAGCCGGGCCAGGTGAGCGACGAGATGGTCATCTCGCTGGATCTCATGGCGACGATGCTCGATTTTGCCGGGGCCAAGCCGCGCAATGGGCACGCGCTTGATGGAGTGAGCCTGCGGCCGGTATTACTCGGGGGTGGCTCGCTTGGCCAA
>JABGZB010000023.1 GCA_018674955.1 Verrucomicrobiota bacterium
AGGTTGGCCTGCCTTCCGCTTGGCCTCAAGAAAGGCGACCGTCTCATCAGTCAACCCGGCGGGTTCGGGGTCAAGTGCGACGGTGTTGATGTCGAGGCGCGGCTGGTTGTTGCGGTTCACGTTCCAGTCCCTCGAGTGCAGGGTAAAAAAACGATGCAACCCGCCGCTGAGTGTCCCGTCCTGATTGTCCGGCGGGAACAGCGCGTCGGCGTCATTCTCATTGACGTCGAGTTTGTGGTTGCGGTTGGCGTCTTCGCCGTAAAGGTGGGCGGCGCTCACGCCTTGTGCCAGCAGTAGTTCATCGAGAAAACTGACTGGCTTGTTGGGAATCGAGTACGGGACTGGCAGCAAGTCGTATGAGTCCTGTTCCGCTCCGTTGTCTCGGGCGATTGAGTCACCATCGACGAAGTCCGCCAGCGCCTCGACGGCGGGCAGTGTCATGTGGGGCACCTTCATCAATTGCAGCACATTGGTTGCGTTTAGCGGCAGCTTGGACGCCTCATCCACCACACCGAAAATGATCTCGTCCGTCTCGAGCACGCCCCGCCGGAAGACGGAGAAGTACCACTGATCTGAGCCGTCATCGTAAACCAGTTGATGCTCGAAGTCGGTGGAATTATCGATCCAACCTTCCGTAGTACGGGAAGAATCGCTCACCACATCGATGGCCCTGTCGAGTCCGCTCAATGCGACGACCCACGCCTGTTCCGAGCGCAGGGTGGAGGCAGCTGCCGTCGCAGCGGCCTGCATGCGAAACATCAAACTGATCGCGATCATGGACAGCAAACCGACGATGACGAGCACCCCCACCAATGCGATGGCATTATCATCAGGAGCGTTGAGGCGGCGGACATTCACGGCGTGACGGAGTTTGCGCTGGCCGAGGCGGGGATACGGATGATCCGGCGAAAAACATGGTTGGTATAATTCTCGAGCAGATTTGTTGCTGACATCGGCTCGATGCCGAGGCTGACCTCGACGCCTCGCGGCAGTTGCGGGCCAGGCCAAGCGTCCACCCAAACGCCGTCGTTGAGGTATCGAAATTTCATATATTTCAACCGGTCGGTGATGCGGACAGGATTGATTCGCACTGCGACCACATCGTTGGTGGACGCCAATACTGAGAGCAGGCGTCGCTCGATCCGGTCGATGGCATCACCTTGCATCAACGAAGCCGATGCTGCATTGGTGTCGCCTGTGCTACGCTCCACTTGCCCGGTCAGCTGCCGATTGGCGTCGTTATCGGGTGAACCTTCGAGCAGTGGTTTTTTGAGCAGTTCGTATCGGATCAGTCGGTAGCCGGTCTCGGGGTAGTGAGGGGGTTCAGAGCCGTTAGACAACTGCCAACTGGCTTGGCTTGGGAGGCTGGATTTCAGAAACTCGATCCAGTCCGAGCCCCCTCTCACGCCAGTTCTCTGGACGGGATGGTACAGGGCGCACCGGAGTTCGGTGCTCATTCGATCAAGAATCAAACGCGCACTGCCGATGCGCTCGGCTTCCTCGAGCAAGTCGTTCCGGAACCGGGCCGCCTGCTGGTAGTAATACATGGCCGTGGCCAATAATCCCGTGGCGATGACGATGGCCAGCATAACCTCAAGAATGGTGAAAGCGGCAGCAAACCGAAGCCGCTTGGCCAAACTCGTTGCAGGAAAAGTGTTCATCGAGTTGTGCTGCGCATCATGCGAGCCAGCCGGGTTTCCCGCTGCAGCGTTTCGTTGCGAATGATCACCTCAACCAATGTTAAGCCGCCGCCCATGTCGAGGTCTTCGCTTGGTTCGGTAACTTCCACTTCCCAATTCCATCTGTCAAACGGCGGCTCAAAATCGGTGGGCGGCGAAGTGCTCATCGGCTTGAGGGTCAGCGCGATCTCTGCCAGCGTCGAGGCGGCTAGGTTCGAAGCGTCAAGCTCTGCCCTCATGCGATCGACGCTCTTGAGTGAGGCACTGAACCCGCCAGAAATCACCGCCGCCGCAAAGACGAACAGGGCCAGCGCGAGAACGACCTCAAACAGAATGGCGCCGACAGTCGTGCGCTTGGCTTTGCGGCTTGGAGGGGTCACGGCTTGGGATGCGGCTGGCCAAGCGGCTTGGTAGTCCGGGGCGCTTCGTTGATCTCACCGCCGCCTGGCTCGTCCGGGGTAACCTCGATGATCTCCCGGCGGACTGTGCCAGTCAACCCGATCAACTCGACGAGTGTCTTGGTAGAGTTGTCCGGGTTGCGATCGGCCAACCTCACTTTGACAGAGTCGCATGAACCGTCGGGGTAAAAATTAATTACCAGTGGCTCGTCCAGCTCAAAACCGGTGGCCGGGCCACTGTCCGGGAGTGCCGATTCGCCGGTGAGTTGTGCTGCCAAGCGGGAGTCCAGATCCGTTAACTCGACCGACTCGACAGTGACGAGGTCGTCCACGCCACGAGTGAAATGGACACTGTTCGGTAGTTGGGCAAACTGCCCCGGTTGCTGAAGAGGATCGGCTTCCCACTCGGCGACCGGGCCGGCGGCAGTCGATCGCGTCAATTCATCAGGGGCGGAAAAGCGGATGCGGATTTTTCGGCCGGTGCGCTCGGCCTCGCTTCGGGCGAAGCGGAAAAGCGACTCGAGCCTTTCGGCTCCGGCAGAAATCGAAGCGCCGCGGCCCATTGAGTTGAACTCAAAAACCGCGGCACCAAATAAAAGCAACAGCAAAACCAGCACCAACAGAATTTCCAACAACGTGAACCCGTGGTTGGAGGTGCCGGCAAGCTGCGGCCGGTTATTCATCCCCCGTCGTGATCGGATTAGCTGCTTCGCTCAGTTCCTCCAAACTATCTGCTTCCTCCTGAGCTTCCTTGTCGCCAAGATCGTCCTCCGTCCCCTCCAGCCCGTCTGGGCCTTTGGAGTAAAGCCGGTACGGCGGATCGCCGGCCTGCATGAACTCCGGATCGGCCGGCTCGTAAACCAGCGTGTTGGACCAAGCGTCCTCGAATGTAGTGCCAACTTTGACGTATGGTCCCTGCCACTTGGCGCCAAGTTTCTCATTCTCGAACTCCGGTTTTTGAACCAACCCCAATAGTCCCCCTTCTTCCTCGGTGGGGTAGTGGCCGATATTTAGCCGATAATTGTCGAGTGAGCCTTTGACGTTGTTTACCAGCATCCTGGTAGTGTTTTTTTCCGCCCCTTCCTGCTGCGGTATGACAAAGGCCACGATCGACCCCGCCAAAAGCAGGATGATCACGATGACCAAGAGTACTTCGATGAGGGTAAAAGCACCCGTATGGGCTTTACGTATATTTTGTTTCAGTTTCATTGTGTGTTAAACGTTAAAATTGTTTATCAAATCGACAGCAACAATCGACGTTATTCAAGTGGTATTATTCAAATCAAAGAAGATCCCAAATACCCCAGGATATCATATTGTTTCGCCAAAACATCATAAGATGTCGTCTACGGCCGGCGGGAACATTTTCCTTTTTATCATCAAATGTCAACAACACCGGGGCATTTTTGCGCTTGGCCAACCGGCACTCAACTTTGGCCAAGCGAACTGGCCATGGTGAAAATGGGCAGCAAAAGGCCAAGCGCCAAGAACCCGATGCCGGCGGCAACCACGCACAAAATCACCGGCTCGATCAGGCGCACAGCCTGATCCACCTGCTGGTTGGTCCGACGCTCCACCGAGTCGGCGATTTGCAGCAGCACTTTTTGCAGTTGGTTCGACTCTTCGGCAACGGAAATCATCGCCAACACCTGCTCGGGGAACATCCCTCCGGCTTTTAATGGCTCGGCGAGTGGTTCGCCGGCGCGGACGTTCTCAATGGCGTCGTTAATGTTCTCCGCAAGCAGCGCCGAACCGGTGGCGTCGCGGCTGATGGCCAACGCCTGCAGGATTGGCACGCCGTTGGCCAGCATCGTGCCAAGGATGCGGCAAAACCGGGTGATCGCCACCATGCGCAGCGCTGTGCCGGCCACCGGGATTTTTAGCCGCCATCGCTCCATCACCTGTTTGCCGGCGGGGCTCTGGATGGCACTCCAAAACAGCGCGATAATTCCGGCCAACCCAGCCATCAGGATCAGCCAATAGTTGCGAATGGTCTCGCTCAGGATAAAGACTACTTCTGTCGGCATCGGCTTGTCGATACCGGCCAGCATCGGCTCAAACTTGGGCACAAAAAATACCAGCGCAGCAATCATCACGACACCACCGAGCATGACGAGCATCACTGGGTAAACGAGCGCGCCGAGCACTTTGCCGCGCAGTTCGTCGAGCCGCTCGAGAAACACGGATAGGCTTTCCAGCACATCCTCTAAAAAACTGGCACGCTCGCCTGCCTGCACCATGACGGTATGCAGCGTGGGGAACACTTCACCATGTTCGGCCATCGACTCGAACAGCGTTTTGCCGTCGGCCACGGCATTGTGAATGTCGCCTAAGATCCTGGCGAGTCGCTTGTTGACGGTCGATTTGATGAGCGACTTGAGCGAGCGTAGCAACGGCACGCCGGAGCCGAGCAAATCGGAGAGCTGCCCGTACATCACGCCGAGGTCGCGATTCGAGATACGGCCACGGAACGACTTGGCGCTGCTTTCGACCTCGGTGTTCCAGACGTCCAGCGGAAAAAGATCCCTCGCCTCAATCAACTGGATGGCCGCTCCCTGCGCGTCTGCTTCGATGTGGCCGGTGACTTTTCCGCCGGTCAGGTTTCTCGCTGTGTACTGAAACTTGGGCATCGCAACTTGGCCTACTCGGCGGTCACACGCATGACTTCCTCCGGCGTGGTGGTTCCGCACCTAACCTTGGTCCAGCCGTCCTCGCTGAGTAGCCGCATGCCGTTGGCCCGGCCGATGCGAACTAACTCAGTTGACGCGACGCGCTCGATGATTTTTTCACCCAGTTCCTCGTTCATCATCAGCAATTCGTACAGGCCCGTCCGGCCCCGATACCCGCTGTTGCGGCATTGGCGGCAACCTCTTCCGTGATACATCTTGTCACTTTTTGAAATGCCAGCCGTCTTCGGGTATTTTACTTCGGCGGGGTTCAGCTCGGTTTTGCAGTCGGGACAAATGACGCGAACCAAGCGCTGGGCCATCACACCGCTGAGCGTACTGCTGACGAGGAACGGCTCGATTCCCATATCGATCAGGCGCGTAGCCGCCGAGGCGGCATCGTTGGTGTGCAGCGTGGATAAGACCAGATGACCAGTCAGCGAGGCCTGCGTGGCCGCCTGCGCCGTCTCGAGATCCCGAATCTCACCGATCATCACCACGTCCGGGTCGTGACGCAGGATGGCACGCAGCCCCATGGCGAACGACATGCCGACTTTGTGGTCGACCGGGATCTGGTTCACCCCCTCGAGATTGTACTCGACCGGATCCTCGGTAGTGATCACCTTTTTCTCTGGGCCGACGATGGCATTGAGCGCGGCATAAAGGGTGGTCGTTTTACCGCTCCCGGTCGGACCGGTGACGAGGAAAATGCCGTGCGGCTTGGCGATCAACCCCTCAAACTGTCGGAACGTTTTCTCGTCCAGCCCCAACTCCGGGAGACTGTAAAGAACGGTTGTCTTGTCAAGGATGCGCATTACGACGCCCTCGCCAAAAATCATCGGGATCACGCTCACTCGAACATCCACCTGCCGGCTGCCGACCGAGAACTTGATGCGGCCGTCCTGTGGCAATCGTCGCTCGGCGATGTTCATGTTTGAGAGTATCTTAACACGGCTGATGATCGCCGCCTTGAACCGATTGATCTGCGGCGGTACGGCGGCTTCCTGCAACACGCCGTCGATGCGGTACCGAATCGAGAGCGTCCGCTCGTAAGGCTCGATATGAATGTCGCTAGCGCGCTCGTTAATCGCCTCAAGGATGATCTCGTTGACCAGCTTGATGACGCTAGCCTCCTGCGCCATTTGCAACAGGTCCTGGCTGTCATCCTCCGAGCCGGAGAGGGAGAGATCCTCACCGCCGGTCATTTCCTCAACCGTGTCGCCACCGACGCCGTAGTGCTCCTTGATGACCTTATCAACCTCGTCGAAGGGAGCCAGCACCGGCCGCACCTCCAGCCCGGTCAACAGCTTGATCTCGTCGAACACATACAGGTCAAACGGGTCACTCGTGGCCACCTTGAGCGTGCCATTGTCCCGGGCAATGGGTGCGAGGTGATTGCTATACACGAACCGCGATGGAAGCGATTGGATCGCTTCGGGCTCGATGGCTACACCGGGCAGGTCGATCACGTCGAAGTCAAGCCGCTCCCCCATTACCTCAAGAAATGCACGCTCAGTAATCGCACCGTTTTGGATCAGCGCCTTATCCAGACGCAACCCGTTCTCATCACGCAAACGCTCAGCCGCATCGATGTCCTCCACAGACACCAACCCTTTCTCAACTAAAATCTGCGTATAACTGCTCATTCCCTGCGCTTGGCCAAGGCCCGACCAACATTTAGTCACTAAAAAAAGAAAACACGATTACTATCTCAAGGCTCAATGGCGATGCTCACCGTTTTTGCAAAAACCGCATCCTTATCGGGGGAAATGTATTTCGCCCCGATGGACACGTTGCTGGGCAACGGCTTCGACTTGTCGATCTTCAGAGTGAAATTGTAACTGAAGCCAATGCTAGTCTGGCTCAAGTAGCGAGGTAAATCCGTTTTGGAATACGACCATACCTGACGGGGGTTGAGCGATTGAACCGGGGTTGCGTTCCCGTCATATAGCATAATCTCCAGTGTGCCGTTCGTTATTTTGACAGGCTTGGCAATGCCATTATGAACAGCGTATACAAGAGCACTAAACCCATCGGGCCCCGGTTTGCCATCAAGATCAAACAACAAAGCGGATGTGAAAAGGTGGATCGAGTCCACTGACTTCTCCCCCGAACTGAATGTCTGGGTTCGCCGGCGATTGGCCTCAGTTCCATCTGTCTGGCAACCGACCCCTGCAACGCCAACCCACATTATGCAAAGCACCAATCCCAAATAAATAAGAACCGACGGTTTGTGTCTCCCGTCGCTGAACATTATATTTTTGATGGCAGAGGTTTCTTTCCCTTGCCCGGTTTAGGTACCGTGACCCCGTTCTCCTCCCGTGCTTTTGGATTAATGCTGTCCAGAATGCGGCGCTGGGTTTTGTTCCGCTTGGTGTCGGAGTCCTCGAGCTGCTCGAAGATATTGGAACTGTCAATGTTCTCACGGCTAAATTTTTCGGCATCGCCCGGTTCGTTAATGACACGGGGAGTCAAAATAATCAGCAGTTCACTTCGCACCCGTGTTTTCTTTGTCCGCTTAAAGGCAGCTCCGATGTATGGGATATCACCTAGCCACGGAATTTTTGTGACTCGCTCGTCGTCCTCGGTGCTAATCAACCCTCCGATCACAACTGTTTGTCCATCCTGAACGCTCACAGTGGTGGTGGCGCTTCGATTATTAATGATGGGGACTGTGAATCCGGATGAAACCGCCACGCTCGATGATGACAACGAGCTAATTGTTGGTGACACATCCATCTTCACAATCCCTTCGGGATTGATCCGGGGAGTAACTGTCAACTGGATCCCGACATTCTCATATTCAAATGTATTTATTGAATCCCCTCTCTCCGTGACACGACTACCCGTAACAACGGGAACTCGTTGCCCCACATCAATGTTTGCCTCCATATTATCAACAGCCAAAATCTGTGGGCGGCTCAGGATTTCCAAACGGCCATCACTCTGCATGGCTCTGAGGATGAACCCCCAGTTGTCTCCAGTCAGGGTTGCTGTCAACCCACCCAAGCCGGCAGATGAGGGATCCAAACCAAAACGCGAATTAACGTTTGCTGAATCTCCGGGAACACTCTTACCCTCCAAGTCCACATCCGATGTCCATTGCATCCCCCATTCCGTACTCCCATCCAATGTAACTTCAGCCAGTAGAACCTCAATTAAAACCTGCTTCTGCGGTTGGTCTAATTCTTGGATCATCGTCTGAACTTGCTCGAAATAACGCGGACTGGCTGAAACCAACAAGGTGTTACTATTAGGCTCGGCTACGATCGCAACCTCCTCATCCAGTAAGCGCTGGGCAGTGCCAACGGCTTCAGTGCCCAACACCGAACTCACTCTCTGCTTCGCCTGATCCAGGAATTCCTGTAACGCTACGGCAAGAATTTCTGCCTGAGAGTTCTTGAGGCGATAAACCTTGGTTATCCTCTCTTGTGCCGGACTGGAATCCAGTTCCTCGATGATCTGGCTGGACAATGCCACGTAATGCTGCGATCCCCCGATAAGCAGACTGTTGGTTCGGACATCGACCGTTACAGTCAATGCATTCTGCTGAGCAGTACCAATGGTTGGTTCACCATCTGCATTTGCCGCGCCACCTGCGGTGGGCATCACCAGCGTGTAACGGATGGATCGGGTGTTGGCCTGCCCTCCCGCGGCCTGCAACTGAAACAAGTTGGACAACACATCAGACATCTGACGGGCATCGGCATTGATCAGTTGAAAAACCTTAATCTGTGCAATCTGTGGTGAACTAGAATCTAGTTTAGCGATGATTTGCTCAATAAGGGGCATATTATCCACGGGAGCAGAGACGACCAGGGAGTTGGTACGTGGATCAGGAGTTATTAACACCCCTTCCTTGAGGCCGGTGGTAATCAATTCGTTTTCCTCATTGGTTCGAGTGATGAACTGGAGCAACTCCTGTCTGTCCGCGCTCTGCGATGTCAGGCTCTCCGGCTTGGTGTTAAGCGCCGTGTTCAATAGCAGGGCAAGCCCGGTCGCACTGGCGTGCTTCAACCCGAACACCCGAATCTCGGAGACCCTCTTGACCTCATCTGTATCCAACTGCTTGGCCAATTCCTCAATGCGCTTGAGATCGTTCTCGCCCGCGGACACCACCAACGCGTTGATGCGGTCATCCACATTGATCGCAACCGACGGGCCGACCGTGGTGCCTGTGTCTCGGTACAGACTCTGGATGATCTGCGATACGCTTGTCGCGTTGGCCTTGGCCAAGGGGAACACCGCCACGTTGATGTCCGGGCTGGTTTGTTCCGCATCCAACCGCTCAACCAGATCACGAACCATAGGCAAATCCTCGGTCGCCGCGCCGACAACCAGCGAGTTTGAAATCGAGTCGGCGATGATCGTCACCGATTGTGGTGCTTGGCCGCCTGGAGGTGTGGTGCGGCCGGTGAACAGGCGATCAAGCATAGTCTTTAACTTAGCCGCGGAGCCGTTCTTCAACGGGAACACTTCGAACTTGTTCTGCGCCACAACGGCATCGGCATCGAGTTTGCTGAGCAGTTCGTCTATGATTGCAAAGCTCTCCTTGCCACCGGTGACCAACAGTGTGTTGGTTCGCTCATCTGGAGTGACCGTGATGGGCACAATTGCATCCGGCTCACCCAACGAAGCTTCAGCTACCCGCTTGGATTTAAAGAATGACTCAATCGTTGTTGCAAGGCGCGGCGCGGATGCGTACTTTAACTCATAAATTTTCAACGATCCCGTCTTGGCATAATTCTTTGTGTCAATCTGAGCCACCACCTCACGTACCACGGCTAGGTTTTCTGGGCTAGCCGAAATTATTAGAGTGTTTGTGGCATGATCCACAGAGATGGCGATACTCTCACGGCTGGCACGGGCTGATCCCGACCGCGAGATGCCTGGGCGGTATAACCCCTGTTTTATCAGGGATCGCAACATGACCGCCGCTCGTTGCGCATCGGCGTACTCAAGCGAAACAATCGTTAATTGACTTGTTTCAGCCGTGGGTTCCAAGTCCACCTTTGCGACCAACTCACGAATCAATCCGACATTTTCTTTGCTGGCAGTGATAATGAGCGAATTGGTCAAACCATCCGCCTCAACATTAACGCGTTCCTGTGGTGGGGACGTTTGCCCTGGCGATTGGATATTGCGCCGGCGCGCACTAAAGACATCGTTAATCATGCCGGCAACCTGAGAAGCGTCATTATGTTTAAGCGGCAATACCTCAATCAAAATTCCGGGGGTTTCGGGTTTCTGATCCAACCTCATGATCAAGCTGCCGACGATGGCCAACGTCTTTTGAGAGGCAGCAATGATCAGGGCGTTGGTCCGGGAATCCACCACAATGTTTGGTCGATCCTCGGGCCGCACCCGCTCTCTCGATGGTCCTTCAAAAAGATTTTCGATAACGTTCTCGATCGTGGCTGCGTTGGCATGCTCGAGGGGATAAATCCGGATTGACTCCATCCCTCCCACGGCGGGGATATCCAATGTCTTTATCCCCTCCTCGACCAAGGGCAGAAGATCGGAGCG
>JABGZB010000236.1 GCA_018674955.1 Verrucomicrobiota bacterium
CGACCAGGGGCACGCGCATTCGTTTTTTCCGCCATACCTCATTCGCAACAGCGAGGAGGTGAAGCTGGACGGCAACATCGGCGGCCGCTCGGGCAAAACATACTCGCATTATCCGATCATGGAGGAGGGGCTGAAGTTCATCCGTGTAAACAAAGACGAGCCGTTCTTTTGCTACTTCCCGATCACGCCGCCGCACGGCATGTACGACATCCCGAGTGACGATCCGGCCTGGGAACTCTACAAGGGCGAAAAGTGGATTGACGATCCGGGCATTGGGCAGGATGTGAAGAACTACGCCGCGATGGTGAGCATGGTCGATTACAACGTCGGCCAGGTGCTCGACCTGTTGCGTGAGTTGAAACTTGAGGACGACACGATCGTTTTCTTCACCGGCGACAATGGGGGGCAGGATCGCTTTCGAAGCAGCAAACAACCCCGCGGTTTCTTCGGGCCCAATGTGGATCCGAAAACCGGCGTCGAGTTTCGCGGCGGCAAAGGCAACCTGTACGAGGGCGGGCTGCGCATCCCGTATCTCGTCCGCTGGCCCGGAAAAATCAAAGCCGGGCAGGTCAGCGACTTGGTTTTTTATCACCCGGACGTGTTGCCGACGCTGGCCGAACTCACCGGCGCTAAGGCTCCGGGTGACATCGACGGTTTGTCGTTTCTCCCGACATTGATTGGAGTCGGAGAACAGAAAAAACACGAAATGCTTTACTGGGAGTTCGGCAGCCAAACCGCAGTTCGAAAAGGCCAATGGAAAGCCATCAAGGCCAAAAAGAACCAGCCATGGGCGTTGTATGACTTGAAAAAAGACATCAGCGAGACGATCGATGTGTCGGCGCGGCACCCCGGTCTGTTGGCCAAAATGAAGGCGTTCGCGGTAGCGGAACATGAGCCGGTTCGCATCGGAAAATATCTTGATGCCAAACGCATCCGGCACGAGAAGGATCGCTTGGCCAAGTGGGGTGCCACGAAACCGCAACGTAGAACCAAGCGCCCAAGGAAGTAGCAGCGAGACTGGTTTCTCGCCGGTTTTTCCCTGTTGCTTGGCCAAGCTGGCTGGTAGTTTTCTGCATCCGGAATTAAGACAATGAAGATCGTTAGATTTCTCAGTGACAAGGATGAGCCGCAGTTAGGGGCTCAACACGAAGACGGCTCGGTGACGCGAATCGAGGGCTGTATTTTCAGCGAACACCACGATACCGGGGACCCGGCCACGGTGAAAAAACTGCTCGCGCCGGTGCAGCCAACAGCAGTTTTGTGTATAGGCCTCAACTACCGCAAACATGCCGAGGAGGGTGGAGCGGACATCCCGGAACATCCGGTGCTGTTCATGAAAATGCCGAGCACTGTCCAAAACCCCGGCGACCCGATTTTGCTGCCAACCAAGCTCAAGAGCGACGCGGTGGACTACGAGTGCGAGTTGGCGGTGGTCATCGGCACGGACTGTAAAAATGTCTCGAAGGCCGACGCGCTTGACTATGTGCTTGGCTATACCTGCGCCAACGACGTCAGTGCGCGCGACTGGCAAAAGGGTGGCGGCGGCGGCCAATGGTGCCGCGGTAAAACGTTCGACACATTCTGTCCGCTTGGCCCGGTGCTGGTGACGGGCGACGAGATTCCCAACCCGAACGCGCTCGGCATCAAGACCATCCTCAACAGCAAGGTGATGCAGGACTGGAACACCGAAGACATGATTTTCGACGTGCCGACGCTGATCGAGTTCCTCAGCGGCAGCACTCTGCTTGCCGCTGGCACGGTGATCCTCACCGGCACCCCGCACGGCGTCGGCTTCGCCCGCACTCCGCCGGTGCTGCTCAAGGATGGCGATGAAATCACGATCGAGATCGAGCGCATCGGCCAACTGACCAACCCGGTGAAAGACGAGTAATGTTCCAGTATATTGCCCAAGCGGATGAGAAGCCGTGGCAGCCCGGCCCGTACGACGGCGTGCAGTTGAAGATTCTGCATAAGAACGAATCGACCGGCGCGGTGACGGTGCTGCGGAAGTTCGCAGCCGACTCAATCATCCCGGCCCACACGCATCCCCTGGCCAACGAGTGGGCCTACGTTCTTTCCGGTGAGTGGGAGGAGTCTGAAAAAGTGTACACGCAAGGGACTCTGTTTCATGCACACAAGGGAGAGCGGCACGGCCCGCATAAGGCCAAGACCGAGGTGATCAGCCTCACCCACTTCGACGGACCACTGACCGTCGAGTGATTGAGCCTCCCAAGTCTCAAGCGAATCTTGACGGGGCGGAAACCGGGGGTACATTGTCCCGCAAGTGATCACCGCGAATTGCAGCGCCTGCGGCGGCCAACCGCAGTTTAACGACTCCCAGGCGGGCAAGGAGGCACTATGCCCGTTGTGCCACGAGCCGCTGGTGGTCACCCCTGCCAAGCCGGCCAGCGAGTTGTCGGCCGAGGAGCAGATGGCTCAATACGAAGAGTCGCTAAAGGAAACCGACTGGGGCCATCAACCGTGCTGAGCTTCAGCGCTTTCCGCTTGGCCAAGCGCCAGTGAATTTGCCGAAGACGATGAAAACTAAGACGACCCACCGCGTCCGCTTGGCCAAGCGCATGGTCGGCGGCTTCACGTTGATCGAGTTGCTGGTAGTCATCGCGATCATTGCGATCCTGGCCGCGCTGCTGCTGCCGGCTCTGGCCAAGGCCAAGAACAGCGCGCATGGTGCCGCCTGCTTGAACAACATCCGGCAGTTCTGCCTCGCCAACGCCCTGTATGCG
>JABGZB010000024.1 GCA_018674955.1 Verrucomicrobiota bacterium
AGACCGGCGTGTACGGGAAAGACCGCGACTTGGGCCGCATCTACGACGCCATCCCCGTTGTCCCCATCAAGTAATTAATTCTTCTTTTTCGCGATGCAGTAGAGGGATTTTTCGCCGCGCAAAAATATCGCGTCACCCACCAGTGCGGCAGACGCGCTGAACCGATCATCGAGTTCGTTCAACGCGAGTGCTTTTGGCTCGGCGTCATTGCTCATGACCAAAGTTTTTCCGTTTCGATCCGTCACGTAAATTCGACCTGCTGCAGCCACCGGCGATGAGTAAATATTGAAAACCGACCCGAGCCGAAACGGCCCTCTTGACTCGTCGCCCGTTTTTGCATTCACGCGGGACAGCACGCCCTGATAATGTCGAAGATAATAAAGCCACCCGTCGTACAACAAAGGTGACGGCACGTAAGGCGTGCTCCGGTTTTTTTGCCAGGCGATCTGCTCGGTACCGGCCAACTCCCCTTTGGCTCCGGCAAGCCGAATCGCCAACAGGGTCTGTTTTTCATAGCTGCCAGCGGCGAACACCATCCCGTCAGCGCTGACCGGCGACGCGACAATGTTCCCAGGCAACCCACCTACCTCCCAAATGATCGCCCCCGTCTTGAGGTCGTACCCCCGTACTCGCCTGGTTCCGCTTACGACCACCTGTACCTGGCCGTCGTGCGTGACGACGATCGGCGTGGCCCATGAAGTGACCTCATCCCGCGGTTGGCGCCAAAGCTCCTCACCTGTGCGCTTAGCCAGGGCGACGATGAACGATGCACCTTCGTGATCCCAGTTCACAACCACCGTCTCACCGTGCAGCAGCGGCGACGCCCCCTCTCCGTGGCCGTGCTTCACTTGCATGTCGCCGAGATCCCTTGACCAAACCAGCCGCCCACCGGTGTCGAGACAATACAGACCGTTCGAGCCAAAAAACGAGAGGACATGCTCCCCGTCGGTCACTGGCGAGTTCGACGCCCACGTAGCGGACTCGTGCGAGCTCTCGTGTGGTTGACGCGTCGCAACCGTTCGCCGCCAAACCACCGCGCCGGTTTGCCGGTCGATTGCCGTTACGGCGAACTGATGATCAAACAACGGATTCATGTTGTTGTGCGCGCCGTCCGGCGTCACGCCGGTGAACGGCTTTTTCGCACCCGTCATCTCGGCCGCGGTGACAAAGACCAAGCCCCCCCAAACTACCGGCGATGAGTGACCTAGGCCTGGCAGTTTGGTTTTCCAGCGGATGTTTTCCGTCTCACTCCACTCCACCGGTGGATCGGCCTTCGGCGCCGCGCCGGTGGCCAGCGGCCCTCGCCACTGCCCCCACTGAGCCAGCGGATTAACTGCTTGGCCAAACACACCCGCCGTGACAACGGTGAACCCAAAGGCAGCAAGCAGACTGATTGATTTGCGTATCACAACGAAGATTTACCGCCGCCCACACTGCATCGCCTCGACGCCGATATCAACACGCTTGGCCAAGCGGCCTATGATGAGATGCCGGTTCTTTCCCGCCTACCCCGCGCGGGTGAAGCAATCAAACGCACCCGTTGCCAGGGTGACGCCTTTGTAAATTCACGTAGCCTCACGTTGGCCAAGCGACGTGCGGCTTGGACAAGTGCACACCGGCCTCGGTGTTCAAATCCTGTTTATCCTTTCCATCCATTTTTATTTACCAGTTCAACTTGAAAGAAGGATGGATATGATTCACAGGATCATTATTCACCCCCATCGACGCTGGCGGCTCTCGTTGCTGCCTGGAAACTTACCCCATAAATCATCCTTTCATCCTGAAGTTGCATCCGTATTCTTTTGCCTGTGGAATTGTCTAAACAGAATGCAGTCGTGGTCGGTGGCGGCAGCGGCATGGGGGAAGCCATTGCACTTGGCTTGGCCGCTGAGGGGGCAACGGTCGTCGTGGCTGGCCGGCGACAGGCCAAGCTGGACGAAGTCGCCACCCAAGCCGACGGAACCCTCCTCACCCACACGGTCGATGTCTCCGATCGCGACAGTGTAAAAACGTTGTTCGACTGGGTCAGCAAGCGGCTTGGCCAACTGCATTTGTTGGTGAATTGCGCCGGGGCCAACGTGCCCAAGCGCTCGATGAGCGAATTGGCACCGAACGACTGGGACAAATTGATGGCCATCAACGCCACCGGGGCCTTCAATTGCATGCACTACGCGCTGCCGCTGATGCGCCCCCACAAGACCGGCCTCGTTATCAACATCTCATCGACTTCGGGAAAGCGGGCCGCTCCGCTCGGCGGCGTGGCCTACAATGCCAGTAAATTTGCCATGGCCGCACTGGGTACAAGTGCCAATGAGGACGAACGCGAAAACGGCATTCGGGTGACAACGATTTTCCCCGGTGAAGTGGATACGCCCATTCTGAGCAAGCGACCGGTGCCACCCTCGGCTGAGCATCGCGCGAAAATCCTGAAGCCGGGTGACATCGCCGACATCGCGGTGGCCATCGCCAAGCTGCCACCTCTGGCGCACGTGCCGGAGCTGGTTATCAAGCCGATCGGTCAGTCGTTCATTTAGTCGCCGAATTCGCCCGAGCTTCCAAATTTATTCCGCGCTGCCTCGCCGAAATCGGCTACGGATTGATTAAGTTGCTTGAGCAACTCGGTTCGAGTCAAACCGGACGCTCCTCGAGCCGTTTTGATGACAGTATTGCATTCGTTTTCATCCATGAAAACAGCCGCATCCAACAGTCTCTTCTCTTCCCCGGTCGGTATCGCCAGGAAGCCGTGCTTGTCTGCGTGGACCAACTGGCCAGGCTTAACGTGCTGCCCGAAGACCTGCACCTCGCAACCCCAGTTGACTGGAACCACGTGTGCATGCCCCACGCACAACCGCCTGGCAAGGGCCTTCAACCCGGCATTTGTCATCTCATCAACATCCCGTACCGCACCATCCGTGATGGTTCCGACGCATCCGAGTGCGCGATGAATATTTGCGTTTACCTCGCCCCAGAAGGAACCGGTCGTGGCCGGTTTGTCCAAATCCTGAACAACAACGATCTTTGGACCCGGGATTCCGGCGATGTATTCGCGATATTCCTCAGCCCGACGCGCTCCACCTGCCTTATGCCGTGATTGGCTCGGTTCGATCTGCAACGTGACCGCCCAACCGACCATCGGGCCCATTTGTGGCATGAAATCCGTCGTCACCTCGGGATTGATTGCGGTCTGGGCAGGGTCATGTCGGGTGATCTGTTCCCACCCGTTGTAGATGGTTGGCGTGTTCCATCGCTTGAGTTGTAGCAACACCTCGTGAGGCAACGGCGGTGTAAAATGCTTTTGATCCATAGGTGAAAGCGTTAATTGGCCATTTACGGCATGCGCAATGTAACAACGACCACTAGTATCACCAGTAAAAACCCTCGAGCACAGACTGAGCTAACCAACGTACCGAAGAAGCCCTCTCAAAAGCTTGGCCAAGCGGAGAGTCCGATCACCATCGGTAGCCTGCCCATTCGCGAGTATGACGATCCTGAGTGGGTTAACCACCGGCTTTGACAATATCATCCGGGTTGAATGTCTTGATATCACGAGGGTCGTTCCCTTAAATCGGGCAGTGCCGAGGGTTATCGCCATAGCCAACCAAAAGGGAGGGGTCGGAAAAACAACCACAGCCGTCAACCTGTCGGCCTGCATTGGCACACTTGGCAAACGGGTGTTGTTGATCGACATGGACGCGCAGGCTAACTGCACCAGCGGCCTGGGACTCGAGAAAACGCCCAACGCAAGCCTCTACCCTGTCCTGCTTGGCGAGAGCACGCTCGAGGAGCAAATCAAGGAGACAGACTACGAAGGCGTATCGCTAATCCCGAGCGAGTTCGACCTGTGCGCCGCCGAGGTGGAGTTGGCGCGTATGTCGTTCGACGTCGACAGCGGCGAGGGCGACGAGAACCGTGAGCGCCATCTCACATGGCTGAAGAAAGCGCTGCAACCGATCGTGAACGGGCGGCGCTTTGACGTGGTACTGATCGACTGCCCGCCGTCACTCGGTAAGCTGACACTGAGCGTGTTGATCGCCGCTCACGGCCTGCTGATTCCACTGCAATGCGAATATTATTCCCTAGAAGGCATCAGCTCGATCACCGACCTGATGGAGCAGTTGAGGACGTCGGGGGTGAATAAAAATCTCGAGTTGACCGGCGTGCTCATGACGATGTTCGACAGTCGAACTAACCTTTCACGGCTGGTTGTCGGCGAGGTTCGAAAGCATTTTGGCGACAAAGTTTTTCGCGCGATCATCCCGCGTGCTACACGTGTTGCCGAGTCGCCAAGCCACGGCAAGCCAATCCTTTATTACGACCCCTACAGTGCCGGTTCAGCTGCATATGAAGTGGCTGCCGCGGAATTGCTCAAGAGACTTAATCTTGCTTAAATACCTTGCAGCAGCATACGCAGAAACCTAGATTGCGGCCCGTCTAGTGGAGAATTGAGCTACATGCAGAAAAACCATTCTAAAGTCACCCTTTGTCTTGCGGCAATCATCGCTGCTGTGCCTGATGGCCAACCTGCCGACTGGACCCAATATCGCGGACCGACTCACGATGGCTCTTCCCCCGAGAAGCTTACTGTGAGCGCTTGGCCAAGCAGAGGTGTCAAGCAAGTCTGGAAAAGTCCAACACCACACGGATTTTCGTCCTTTGCCGTGGCTGGTGGACGGGCGTTCACTATTGTCATGGAGGAGGTTGATGGCGTAAACCGTGAAGTATGCCTGGCGTTTAATGCAGAGACTGGCATTAAAATCTGGAGCCAGATTCTCAACGTCGCCAAATATGACGGAGGAGGCAATAGCGGCGCCAAGAATAACAAGGGCGGCGACGGCCCCCGATCCACTCCCTCAACAGATGGAGACCGCGTTTACATCTTCGACGGCAGGATGAAACTCCATTGTTACGATGCTAAAAACGGCAAGAGTGTGTGGATACGAGACCTTGTCAGCGAACACGGTGGCAAGGCGATTCGCTGGCAAAACGCCACCACCCCGATCATAGATGGCGAACTTATTTTCATTTGCGGTGGCGGCGAAGATCAGTCGTTGCTAGCAATAAACAAGCTCTCCGGCATGACTGTTTGGAAGGGCGAGAGCGATCCAGGGACCCATGCCAGCCCGATCGTGACAATGATGCACGGAGAACGACAGGTGATATTCTTCACGCAAAAAGGTCTTGTCGCCTGCAACACCCTGTCCGGCAAAGTGCTTTGGCGTGCGAAACACCCATTCAAAGTCTCCACAGCCGCATCGCCCGTTGTTGAGGGTGACATAGTCTACTGTTCATCAGGCTACGGCGTCGGCGCATCGGCATTTCAAGTTACAAAATCAGGTGGCAAATACTCAGTCAAACAACTCTGGCGAAAACCCAACAAACTGATGAACCACTGGAGTACCCCGGTCTGTATCGACGGCCATCTTTACGGCATGTTTCAGTTCAAGGAATACGGTGACGGTCCGCTTAAGTGTGTAGAGTTGTCTACTGGCAAAATTAAGTGGTCTCAGTCAGGCTATGGCCCAGGAGGCGTTGTGCTAGTGGATGGCCATCTGATCGCAACCAGCGATACAGGCGAAGTAGTCATCTCCAAGGTCAACTCAAATAAATACAGGGAACTTGGCCGGTTCCAGGCAGTCGAGGGTAAATGCTGGACTCACGTCGCCTACAGCAACGGTCAAATTTATGTGCGCAGCACCAAGGAAGGTGCTCGCTACGACCTCGCAGGCAGCTTAGGTAAACGATAACTTTTACGATGAAAAAACAGCCCATTACAACAATCGGAACTGTCGCCATAGTGCTAGCCTTCTCGGTCGGCTGCTCCCAGAGCAAAGTGGACGACCTCAACGCTCAATTGAAGATCAGTCAAGAAACCCTCAGCAGGACTCAGGGTGATTTGGCTAACGCCAAAAGAGCCCAAGGAGAAGCGGAACAAGCAGTAATGATTGCACAGAACCAAGCTGAAACCGCACTGGCAAAACTTGCTGAACAACAACAGAGTCCGATCCAGAACCAGCCGGAGACGGCCGGCGGCAAACCGTCAGGAAACCCAACCTCAAAAAAAGAGCGCTTCAGCTACGCTGTTGGTCTGCAGATTGGCGGCGATTTCGGCAACAAGGAAATCAAGATTGATTTCTCCCAGTTCGCCGAGGGCGTGAAGACGGCTTACCTGTCGAAAGACAAGTTGATGAACGAGGAGGAGTCCAAAAAAATCCTCGATGAGGTCTGGAAAGATTATCAGAATCGGGAAAAGGCCAAGCGCACGGCCGAGGCGGATATCGCCAAGAAAGCTGGCATCGATTATCTCGCCGCAAACGGAAAGAAGCCTGGCGTCAAGGTGACGGCCAGCGGCTTGCAATACCGAGTCATCAAGGCTGGCGAAGGCGCGTCGCCCACGAAAAGCGACAAAGCAGAAGTCCACTACCGGGGATGGACGATCGATGGTGAAGAGTTCGACAGTTCCCATTCACGCAACAAGACCAGCACGTTTGGGGTGACCCAGGTCATTCGCGGCTGGACCGAGGCGCTGACGATGATGAAGCCCGGCGGCAAGTGGGAAATCGTCGTCCCACAAGAACTGGCATACGGACCGGGTGGCAAGCGCCCCAAGATACCGCCCTACTCCGCCCTGCGCTTTGAGATCGAGTTGATCTCCGTGGAACAAGCCAAGCCCGCCGCCAAGAAGCCGGTGACAAGCAACATAGTCCGAATCCCCTCACAGTTGGAACTCGACCAAGGTGCCAAGCCTGAAATACTTACCAAGGAACAAGAAGCCGAACTGAAAAAGAAGAACAAGTAAGGCCAAGCAATCCAAGAGAGGGGCAAGTTCCACCTTGCCCCTTTTTTTGTGCCCTGATTTGGAACGAAATTGAACTCGTCCCTTTCGCGTTATCGCAGGTGCTTGATGCTGACGTTGCGGAAGGATACTGAGTCGCCGTGACCGGCGAAGCCGAAGTAGCCGGACTTGCGAAGGCGCCCCTTGAATTTGGAAAGGTCGTACATCGGATTGTCCACCTTGGCCAAGTCGGCGTTGAGGATCAGCGTGCCATTCAACTCCACCTTGATCGTTGTGCCTTCCACCGTGACTTCCTGAAAATTCCACTCGCCCACTGGCCGTTGAAAACCGCGTGCGGCGGGCACCATCCCGTAAGCCGATCCGTGGTACTGCGCCGGGTGCAGCTTGGCGTATTTTTTGGCAGTGTCGTCTAGCACCTGCAGTTCGCACATCCCCACGTAAGCGGTGTCGCCACCGCCGGGATAGCGGATGGCCAGGCCGTTATTGCCACCCGGTGGCAGCTTGAACTCCATCCGCGTCGAGAAGTTGGCCAGTTCTTCGTTGAAATAAATGGTGCCGCCCTTACCTTTCAAGCACTGGATTTCACCATTGGCCACGCTGTAATTATTTGTCGGGCCAGCCCACCCTTTAAGGTTCTTCCCGTTGAATGCTGATTTGAAAGCGGCGGTGTCTTTCGAGGCCAGAATTTCATTCCCCTCGTCGGTGCCAATCTCGCGGATGAATACGTTGCGCCAGCGGATTTCGCCGCCATGGGTCTGTAACTGAATCGGCCCGGTGCGCGGGATTTGCCCCTTGCGGTTGAAGTAGTTTCCCATCCGAGCGTGATCAACGAGCAACTTGCCGTTCAGCCAGACCGAGACGCGCTCGCCAACCATGATGATACGGAAACTGTTCCATTGGCCAAACGGCTTGTCGGCCAGTACAAGCGGATCTTTGCCGGGTGTACCAGGGCTGTTGTTCCACAAGCCACCGGAGCCCTTGTTCGCGCCAATCTTAAACTTGGCCTCCTCGGTGCTGTCCCAAATCTGCACCTGAGGAATGCCACGCAAATAAATTCCGCTGTCGGCCTTGGGCACGGTCTTGTAGTCCACGAGAAACTCAAAGTCGCCGTAGTTTTTCAGCGTGCTCAGATACATGCCATGCCCGTCGTTGACTAACTCTTCGCCGTCAACTGACCAATGCTGTGCGATGTCCTTGAGACTCGCCGCTTTTTTCTCGGCCATCTTGTCAGCGGAGAGGGCCTTCCACTTGACGGGGTCTTCCGTCTTGAGCCCCCACCAACCGGAGAGATCCTTTTCGTTGAACAACGCCGTGAAGCCCTTGGGCGGCTTCCCGGCTAGGGCTGACTGGCTTGCAGCGAAACCAACAACAGAAACCACGGCCAATGCCACGGCACGATTCAACCAAGTGAGTTTTTTCATTTTGTACATCCGAATTTTGGAAAGACAATTTAAGAGAACAACCCGCCGCCGACCAGCCAAAACTTGGCCAAGCTTGTAGTTTGAATTGATTATCCCGCCGATTTCCAGCAGATTGCCGACGGCCAAACGCCCTGGATGTTACCAAGACTCTCCATCCCTTTAGCCGTTGCCATCTGCGCCCTACCCTTGGCCGCGCTTGGCCAAACGGACACGGTCAAGCCGGCCCACGACCCGCCCGGGCAGCTTTTTCGCCATGCGCCGATGTCCAAGGCCACGCGAAGCATCATCATGCCACTTAGCGACATTCGTTTTGCATTCGACACTGAGAACCTCCGGGCACACACCGTATGGCGAGGAAAGCTGGACCTGTACGGCCCGCAGCACGTCAACGCCAAGCGCCCTTTTATTGCCCAGCCAAACGGCGAAATACTCTGGGGCAACCCGCCGACGCTCCCGTGGCGAACAAATGAGCCAAGCGGAAAATTCGCCCTTGATTACGATCAGCCAACAGGGAAGTTCATCGGCTCATCAACGGACGGGGAATCCGTAACACTCCGTTACGCGCTGGAGCTGCCGAGCGGCGAGAGCGTCACCGTGCAGTTGCTGCCGACGATCAGCTCCGGGGGGGTGAGGCGCACGTTGACGCTCAGCCAATGCAGGAGACCACTTTTCTTTCTCGCGAACAGTTTTGTAGACGGCGACGCGAAACTTAACGTGACCGTCCACGGTTCCGGCGTATCGGTCCGGGTCATCGACACCATTGCCGAGCAGCATTGGGTCCTTATCCCCCCGCACGACGGCGAAGTTACAGTCATCATTACGACCCATCACGATGGAGACTTGGCTGCGTCTCCAAGAAGTGCCGCTTCCCCCTTGGCCAAGCTCGGTGAAGTGGGTCAATCCGAATTCAAACCGCGCGCGGGACCGGGAAGCGCTCACTACAAAACCGAGTATCTCCCCCTGCCCCCCGAACTGGATTTACTGATCACGGGGATGGACTGGATCGGCGATGGGCGGCTGGCTGTTTGCACTTGGCCCGGCGAGGTGTATCTGCTCGACGGCCTGCTCGACAAGGGCGGGCCAGTCACGTTCAACCGCTTGGCCAAGGGCTTGAACGAACCGATGGGATTGCTCGTGAGGAATGGTAGGCTTTACGTCTCGCAAAAACCGGAATTAACTGAGATTACGTTCGGTGAAAAAAACGACCTGACAGAGTTCACTCGTGTCAGCGCGGAATGGGGTTACTCAGGGCATTACAACGCCTTCTCTTACGGCCCTGTCTTGGATCGTGACGGGAGGTTCGTCTTGGCAAACGCTGGTCACAGTGGTCGTTGGGACATGACGTTCATGGGGTGGGCAATCCGGCAAGGCAGCAATGGCACGATGGAAGGCATCGCCTCAGGTTTCCGCGAACCGAACGGCATCGGGGTGTTCGGTCCGGAACACGATGTATTCGTGACAGACAACCAGGGTCAATGGACGGCGGCGTGCGAGCTAAACCACCTGCGTTCCGGGAAATATTTTGGTCATCCTTCGTCCGCTCCTGACCAAAAAGAACTATACAACGGCAGGGAGACATTCACCCCGCCGGCAGTTTGGTTTCCCTACACGCTGGCTCGTTCAATCTCCGGCATGGCCGAAATTCAGGACGACCGATTTGGGCCGTTCAAGAGTCAGTTGCTCGTGGGCGATTTTCAGAACGCACTCGTCACTCGCGTCTTTCTCGAAAAAGTAAACGGCGAATACCAGGGTGCTGTGTTCCCGTTTCTCAACGGATTTCGCTCCGGGGTGAATCGGCTGAACTTCGGCCCGGATGGCAACCTTTACGTGGGCGGTTTGCAGCGCACTTGGGCCAGCATCGCGCCCGACCCAGCCTCACTCGAACGCGTGACTTTTACTGGCAACACCCCGTTCTCCATCCGTAAAACCGAGGCCGAGGCGAGTGGTTTTCTGCTGACGTTCACCGAACCAGTCAAGCCAAGCGCCTCCGACCCGGGCAACTTCGACGTGTCGCAGTTTCGGTACACGTATCACCCCGGATATGGCTCACCACGATTCAACCATGCCGGCCAAAAAGGCAGCCAGACACCAATCGAGGTGACCAACGCAGCGCTGTCGACGAACCGACTCGAGTTGCGCCTGACGTTGAGCGGATGGAAGGAAGGACACGTCACGCAGGTAAGGTGTTTTGACGTGATAAGCGAAGCCGGCAAAGCCCTCTGGCACGACACGTTTCACTACACACTGAACGACATCCCGAAGCCGTAATGCGCTTGGCCGGGGTCAGGCCGGAACCTTGTCGGGCAGAAGTTCCTTCATGTACTTGGCCAAGGTCTCGTTGGTTGGTCCGTAACCCTTGTGGTACATGTGGTACTCAAGATCTTTCATCAACCGCTCGGCGGAGTCGTAGCGGATTTCAAGATCGTGAGTCAGAGCCTTCTGCAAAATCGCGTCCAGCCGAAGATCGATGTAATCGTTCTCATTGCGGAACTGCGGTATCGGCATGTCGGTGATCTTCTGGCGCGATTCCGCCGCGTCTGACCCGGCGAACATGTTTTTGCCAAGCAGCAACTCGGCGAGAATCACTCCGTTGGAGAAAATATCCGACCGCTGGTCGGTTACCTCGAAGTTTGCCTGCTCCGGACTCATGTATTCCGGTGTGCCGGAAAGTTGCTCGCCCTCGTTTTGCTCGATTAACCCGGCCGCCTTGGCTACACCAAAGTCGGTCAGCTTCACGTCGCCCTCGAAACTCATCATGACGCTACGCGGGCTAACATCGCGATGCACGATGCCAAGCGGCTCGCCGTCGGTGTTTTTCTTGCCGTGCGCGTAGGCCAATCCGCGCGCAATGCGACTCGCGATAAACACGGCCAACGGCCCGGGTATTTCCTTGCCTTGAGCGCTCACCTCGCGGATAAATTCAGCGAGGTTCACCCCACGAATGAATTCCATCACCATGTAGTAGGCTCGCTGATCCCCCTGTAACTTGATATTACTCTGCGCGCCCATCCGGCGATAGAGCGACTTGCCCTCATCGCCGAAATTATAAATCTGCACGATTTGCGGGTGGATCAGATCGGCAACAAGTTTCCCCTCGCCGATGAAGTTCTCGATGAACTGGCGCTGCATCGCGAACCGCTCGTGCAGAACCTTAATCGCCACCTCCTTCGCAAACCCCTCGGAGCCCATCTGGTAGGCGCGGAATACCGCACCCATTCGTCCGTCAGCGATTTTATCAACCACCTCGTACGTTAAATCACTATCAATTTCGAACAGGCTCGGCATAACTGGAATTTCAAACCGCCAAACCAATGTGTCAAGCACAGCCAATGCCAACCAGCAAAACATTGTGTGTCGGCGGGGTTTTCCGTACTTTCCTGGCCGGATGAAAATAGCCATGCTAACCTTGGGTTTTCTCGCTGCTGTGATTGTATCTGCCGCGAACGAGCCCAATCCAGCCCCATCGGCTATTGGGCTAAACTGGAATGCTGACGGCATGGCATCGGCTCAACTCGAAAAATGCCCCCTGGAAAAAGTGCTCCTGTCACTCAGCGAGCAGAGTCGCTGGCAAGTTTTTGTCGAGCCAGAATTGGGGCTCCATGTCACGACACGATTCAAAAACCTGACCCACGCACAGGCGCTTCGCCGCCTATTAAGCGATGTCAACTTTGCGATCATCCCGTCGCCCAAGGCCCTGTCCAAGCTACTTGTCTACAAGACTTCATCCGAGAAAGCCGTCGTTCGAATCATTCCAACTACGCGCTTGGCCAAGCGCAATAAGGTAAAGATCAAGCCGGGTAAAATCCCCAACGAGCTCGTAGTCACACTCGAGCCGGACTCGGGCATCGACATCGAGGATCTCGCCGCCGAACTCGGCGCGAAAGTTGTTGGCAAGATCGACGGGCTCGATATTTACCGGCTCCGTTTTGAAAACGAGCAACAAGCAGAGAAAGCCCAGGCGCTGCTCGAGAAAAATGAAGGCGTCGCCTCCGTCGACAGCAATTACGGCATCGCCCGACCTGACGTACTTTCCCCGGTTGGTATTGCGGCGCCGCCGCTGAATCTCCGCCCTTCATCCGTAGACGGGGATGGCATCGTGATCGGTCTCGTCGACTCAAGCGTCCAGCGGAACGGTTCGCAAGTCAGCGATTTTTTGTTACCGGAAATTTCAATGGCTGGCCCGGCGGCGGACAGTACGGATCAAGTCAACCACGGGACATCGATGGCCGAGACGATTCTTCGCGGCCTCTCCGCATCCCTTGATGATCAGCAAGAAACCTCGGTAAAAATCCTGCCAATCGATGTTTACGGCCAATCCGAAAACACCTCGACATTTGAAGTGGCCCTTGGCGTTCAGGCGGCGATAGAGGCCGGCGCGGATATCATCAGCCTCAGCCTTGGTTCGGATGAGCAAAACGACCTCATGAGGGCCGTCATTCAAGCCGGCGCCAGCAGTGGAATTTTGTTTCTCGCTGCAGCCGGCAACGAACCAACCGGCCAGCCAGTTTATCCAGCAGCACAGGCGGAAGTCATCGGCGTGACAGCCCTGAATCGGAGCGGCCGCAGCGTGGCCAATTACGCCAACTCCGGAAGCTTCGTCGAGGCAGCAGCGCCTGGCGCCGGAGTGACGGTGTTTAACAATCAGACTTTTTACGGCACAGGTACTTCCTTTTCCACGGCCTACGTCGCTGGGGTCGCAGCCGGTATCAGCTCAACGCAGGGACTCCCGATGCTGGAAGTGCGCAGATTGATCGCCACTGAAATGAATCCGCCCGGCACCGGCCCATGAGCAGCTTGGCCGAGCACGCTTTATTCAGGATCCAATCCGAACTTGGCCAAGTCCTCGTCGGTTTTGGCGTCTTTTTTGTAGACGGCGATCTTGTTGCGGAGTGTTCGGATGTTGACGCCCAAGAGCTTGGCCGCCTTGGCGCGGTGCTGTCCCGCCTCAGCAAGCGCCCGGATGATGTGTTCCTTCTCCGCATCCTCGAGTTTCAGGAAGCATTCGGCCTTCGTTGAATCAATCGGCTTGCCACCGGGCTTGACTGACGGACTAGGCGACTTGCTGGTCAAATTAAGTTGTTCCGGAGCAATCACACCGTCTGGGTTGCACAGTATGACCGCGCGCTCCACGACGTTCTGTAGCTCGCGAACGTTGCCGGGGAAATCGTGATGCTTGAGGCAGTTGCAACTATCTTCACTAAACTCGATGGCCTCGACACCATGTTTGCGGACGAAGAGTTTCCGGAATTTTTCCGCAAGAAAAAGGACGTCTCCCGTGCGCTCGCGCAACGGCGGGACATAAATTGGAACAACGTTTAACCGGAAGTAAAGGTCCTGTCGAAACTCGCCCTTTTCCACGCTCTCCTCAAGGTTACGGTTTGTGGTGGCGATGACACGGACGTTGACCTTTACGGTCTTGCTGCCACCGACCCGCTCGAACTCTTGTTCTTGCAAAACGCGCAACAGCTTGGCTTGCATTGCCAGCGAAATCTCACTGATTTCGTCCAGCAGAATTGATCCTTCATGGGCAAGTTCAAACCTCCCTTGCCGCTTGGTCACCGCACCCGTAAAAGCACCCTTTTCATGGCCAAAAAATTCGCTTTCGATCAGTGTCTCCGGCAGAGCCGCGCAGTTGATTTTGATGAAAGGCTTTTGCGCCCTGGGGCTCTGGGAGTGAAGGGCGCGGGCCACGAGTTCCTTGCCAGTTCCGCTTTCGCCTTGGATGAGTACGGTGACCTGAGTCTGGGCAACTCGCTTGATCAGCGTACGTGTTTCCTCGATCAAGCTACTCTCGCCGAGGATTTCACGGTCGGCATCGTCCACAGCGCCATCCGCCATGGCGGCGTTGGCCTTGGCGATGTGGTTGAAATTACCCGCCTTGTGCAGGGCAATTTCAATTTGCTCTCGCGAAAAGGGCTTGGCCAGATAGTCAAAAGCCCCAGCTTTAAAGCATTCCAGCACGAAGGTGTCGGGTTCGCCGTTGACTAATGGAATGACCAGAGGCTTTTCGGAACGCTGGTTGAGGTCGCCGAAGAAATCGAGTAGCTTGCATTCCGGCAACTTGGCGTCGATAAAAACCAGGTCGAACTCATCCTTGCCAAGGTAATTGTAGACGTCCTGAATGGTTCCCGCCTCAGCCACGTCGATTCGCTTGTTGCGAATAAACTCAGCCACTGTTCGACGCAAATTTTCGTCGCTCTCGGCCAGTATGACCTTCTCAAGTGGCATCTAGTTCAATCGTGTTCCTTCAAACTGAGTGGCGTTGGTACAAGCCGCCGACAGCCGACGGATTATTCTGTCGCGAAGAAGGTAACCTATCCGGAGGAGCCATGCCATGCTGAAGCATCAATTTTTCGTTCTCTCTGTCGAGCATCACGGTCTTCATGATTAAATCCATGTTTTGCTTGATCAGATTTGAAATATCCATGCTTTTGGCTCGCTCATTGGGCGTAAGTTTCTCCCAAAGCGCCTTGTGAGCCTTGACCCGAACCATTGAGCCCGTGACCCGCTCCAGCAACTCCTTTCTCCGGCCGGCGTGAGCGTAGGCGTCCCGGGGCGTTGGTGTGTGAAGAATCGTGTTCTCCTCCTGAACCAGTTTGTAGGCCTCCTCGCAAACGGACAAATGATCGTTGAGTTCAGTTAGCAGTGAGTTATGCATATTGTGGTGTTTCTTTCGGGTTCCGGGGTATTTAGCTTTACCCGCTATCGTTGTGCCTTGAGGAAAGCTGTAACAAGAAGGCTGTTGGGGTTGAATGGTGATTTTTCCGGATTTACATTTGAGATCGCTTCAACAAGAAGGGCTTTACGCCCTGATAAATCGAGGGGATCCCAGCCTATTTCGAGATATTTCAACTCATTCCTGAACTCGGCCACCAGTTCTTCCCTGATATTTTTTTGAAAAAGCCCTCTGAACTCAACGGGATAATCGATCGAATTCTTAACACTTGGATCGTTCAGTATGCTTAGCGCACTCAGATATGCATCCCTCACCAGTTGAGCGCCGGAAACCTGATTGGTTCCCTGCTCTTCACCGATGTTGGAGGCACCGAATACAGCACCTGAGTTGACGGTTGGATTGAGTTTTGAAATGCAAATACCCTTCATTAACGCCGACGCGAAGCCCAGATCCCTCAATCCTGCTTCCCTCGCTTCCTGAACAACCTCCGACAACAAGGGATAAGCCATCAAGTAATCGCCGGCGCTGACGAGTCGCACCGCAATTTTCGTTTTAGCAAGTGCCCGCCATTTCGAGTTGCCTCTATCCGTCGGACTGATGAAATACTTAAAGAACAGCCCCTCCCCCAACTCAGACTTGCCAATGGCAAATAACGCCTCCATGAGGACAAAGGCGACCTCATGCCTGTCATGGCCAATTATTGAGGAAAAGTCATTTTCATCACTCGTGAAACCTAGGTCCATCACCCGCAGATAATTTTCACATACGGGGATACATCTCGCATAGGCGTCTTGAATTTCATCTCGGCCAAGCACTGAGGAATGCGACTGCTTGTACCGCGCTGATTCGACTCTTGCCCGAGCAAGGCCAAGCAGGAAATCTAGACTCTCCAAGGAACCGGGTTCCACTGATTTAACTAATCCCTCAAATTTGGCAATAGCCTGGTCATGCAACTTGCCCGCAAAGACAGCGGTGGATTCACGCAGATGCCTCCTCTTTGCTTCTGACAAAAGTGCGTATCCAATCGACAGACTGGCTCTTCTTTGGATGGCGGCAATCTCTATGGTGAAACCGTTCGTATCGTTGTTTTCCGAATAGTTGATCCGCTTCATGTCTCCACACCAAAGCAGCGCTTGGTTGTATTTGGCTGCAGCCGCTTCATAGCATCCTGCTAACTCGTGTACGTCTCCGCTTAAAACAAATCCCG
>JABGZB010000237.1 GCA_018674955.1 Verrucomicrobiota bacterium
GCCCAGCGCTGACGCGCTGCCGGCAATCGCTGAACTGGACTTGAGGAAACCACGGCGATTTAGCCGTGAGTCGTTTTTCGGAGTATTCTTATTGTGTTTCATTAGACGATTTTTGTTCAAAATTGGAAAGGAAGCGACGGCAGTTTAATCCGGCTCGCCCTCGGTTGTCCAATACTTATGCATATCCTCGGCCGAAGGGAGGATCAGCGGCCGAATCACGCGAAACCCGAGGAATTGGGCGTCGGTGTGATACCAGATGCTCTTCGGCAACTGCGGGTCTTGGAACTTCCAGTTGTCCGAGGACGCGATCCGGACGGCACTGCGCAGCCCCGGCGGCTTGTCCATCCACGAGCCGCCACGGGCGACGCGGGGGTAGAGCGATTTGCCGTATTCGAACGGATTGGAAACGGCCTCCTTGTATGTCGCGTAAATGTCCGGAACGAACTGGTCGAGCACCCACTCGGACACGTTGCCGTGCATGTCGTGCAGTCCCCACGGGTTGGGTTTTTTCGTGCCGACTTTTTGGTACTTGAAGTCGCTGTTGCCCTCGTGCCATGCGTGCTCGTCGAGCAATGAGAGGTCGTCCCCAAAACTGTAGGCCGTGTTGGTGCCGGCACGGCAGGCGTACTCCCACTCGGCCTCGGTCGGCAGACGGTAGTAGTGGCCGGTCTTGGCGGTGATCCATTTGCAGTAAGTGTTGGCGGCGTGCTGGGTCATGCTGATCGCCGGGAAATCGTCGGTACCCATCCCGAAGCTCATCTCGACGTATGGCGTGGTCGGGCGCGCAACGGCATCGGAAATGGCGTTTAGCTCGGGCTTGTAGCCGCGAATCTTCATCACCATCCGTTCCTCCTCCTCGTAAATGAACAGCGTGTAGGTGTTCCACGTGGTCTCGGTCTTGGCCATCCAGAACGGCGCGATCTTCACCGTGTGTTGCGGCCCCTCTATTGCTGCCCGGCCGGGTTCACCGGCGGGACTGCCCATCACGAATTCTCCGCTCGGGATGGGCACCATTTCAAACTTGATGCCCGTGCCAGTAATCTCGTCCTCGTACGGTTTCATCGTTGGCTCGAGTTGCTTGATGAGTTGCTCGATAGCTTTTGCGCGGATGTCGATGACGACCTTGGGGGCGGCAGAGATGCTTCCGCCGCTGACAGGTTGTTCGCCGGTCTCGCGGCGAACCTGCTCAAGCTTCAGCCCCTCCGGCCAAGCGGCGCCCTGCACGATCCAGTCCCGCAACAAGTCGAGTTGCTCCTGCGGCAGCGGCCCTCCTTTTTTCTCCGGCGGCATCAAGTCGTCGTGGTCGGCCGGCAGTGTCACGGTTTGGTAGAGAGTGCTTTTCTCCAGGTCGAACGGCACGACGGCCGCGCCGTATTCACCAACCTCGAAGGCATACTGGCGCTCGTCCAGCCGCAGATCGCCCTTGTCGTGCCCTTCGCGGTGGCAACTCACGCAGGACGACTCCAAAATCGGCTTGATGTCCTTGACGAAATCGATCCGGCGCACTTGCTTTATCACCAAGCCCTCCGGCCACTTGGCCCCGGCGGCGATCCATTCCTTGAGCACGTTGGCCTGATCGCTCGTGAGCGGTTCGCCCTTGGGCGGCATGATGTCGTCGTCGTCCGGTGGCAGGACGGTGGAGGTGTAGAGCGAGCTTTTCTCCGGCTTGCCGGGGACGACGACCTTGCCGTACTCGCTGCCCTCCAGCAGCCCTTCATGGGTGTGGAGTCGAAGCTCGCCCTTATCATTTTTCTCGCCGTGACAGCTCAGGCAGGCCGATGCGAGCACCGGCTGAACCTGTTTCTCGAACGATAACTCGGCCTCGGCCAAGCCACCCTGCGAAGTCAGCACGGCTGCGGTTAACAACAATCGATTCACCTTGATTTGCATCTCCAAAAGGGAGGTAATGTCCGTGGAGAACCGCGCAATGTCAATCGGCGGGTTTAGCTTGGCCAAGCGTAGCCGGTTTGCCTCTTGCCGCGCACCCGGCAGCCCGGTAGATTTTCTGTTCGTCTCAATGGGAACAATTGCTCCACGGCGGAACGGCTTCACGCTGATCGAGTTGCTGGTCGTGATCGCGATCATTGCCATCCTCGCCTCGCTGCTCCTGCCCGCGCTTGGCCGGGCCAAGGAGAAAAGCAAGGCCGCCCGCTGCAACAGCAACCTCCACCAGCACGCGCTGGCGTTTGCCATGTATGCCGATGACAACGAGGACTACTACCCGGCCTATTCGCAGTGGGGCACGCTCGGCGGCAAAAAGGGCGAGATGCCCCTGCACGGCGGCTTGGTGAAACCAGAGAAGCGACCGCTCAACGCCTACGCGCCTTCGTTCGGCGTGTTCCACTGCCCGTCCGACAAGGGCGACTCGCTGCACACCAACAAGTTCCCGAAAAAAATCCGAAGCTGCTACGACGGCTGGGGTAACAGTTACCTGACCGTGTGGTCGGTGGAGACGCTGCGCATTCAGCACGTCACAGGCGACTCAAGCCAAGGGTTGCGCAGTTCGCGGCGCCCGATGAAATCGTCCGAGATGAGCCGCAGCCCGTCGAACAAGCTAGTGACCGGCGACTGGCCGTGGTGGGCGGACCGAAAAAAAACGCACCTTCGGAGCCAGTGGCACAACTACCACGACCAGTATCGATTCAACGTGCTGCTCGGCGACGGTCACACCGAGTTTTTCGAGTTCCCCAAGGAGGCGTACAACTGGAACTACACCGGCCCGAAACCGGATCCCAGTTATAGATGGTGGTGACCTTGGCCAAGCAGAGTCAGATTAGTTCGCTGATCGGCTTGTGGCCATCGGTGATATAGTGCGGCCGGCCGGTGAGGTCGGGCAGCGTGGCTGTGTCGGTGTCGATGCCGACGTGCTTGTACAGCGTGGCCAGCACCTCCATAAAATGCACCGGCCGCTCGGAGGCTTCGCCGCCCAAGCGGTCGGTCGAGCCAATCACTTGGCCGTGTTTCATGCCGCCGCCGGACAGCAGCGCACACGAGACGCGCGGCCAATGGTCGCGGCCGCCGTCCTTGTTGATTTTCGGCGTGCGACCGAACTCCCCCCACACGCAGACGGCCACGTCTTTGTCGAGGCCGCGATCATGCAAATCCCGGATGAGCGCCGAGACGCCCTGGTCGAACATCGGCATGTCGCTGCGGGCGTTGCCGTAGTTGTTGCCGTGCCAATCCCAAAAACTGAACGCCACGGTGACCACCCGCACGCCGGCCTCGACTAAGCGGCGGGCGACGAGGAATTGCTCGAGGATGCGCGGCGCGGCATCGCCGCGGATGCCGGTGTCACCCTTGCCGTACATCTCGATCGTGCGCGTGGGTTCGCGGGTGTGGTCAAGCGCCTCTGCCAGGCGGCTCGAGGTCAGGATGCCGAACGCCTGCTGGTTGAAGGCATCCATCCCCTCCATCAATCCGGCAGCATCGACGTCGCGGCGAAACTGGTCGAAACTCTGCAGCAACCCCATCCGATCCTTAAGCCGGTCGAGACTGATGCCCTTGAGCGTCATATCCGCCTTGCCGTCACCCTCGGGCCGGAACGACTTGTGCGCCACGCCACAAAAACCGGGTGTGGCGGCGTTGTACGGGGTGTGTTTCATCCTCGGCTCGAGGCCGACGAACGGCGGCAGCGACGGGTTCCGCGCCCCCTGCAACTTGGAGATTACCGCGCCAAAGGTGGGCCAGCCTCCCGCCGGTTTTTGCGAACCGAGCGTGTGGCCGGTGAAGCAGATGTGGTTCGAGTGCTCGTCACGCGCGCCGACGATGGAGCGGATCGGCGTCGCCCGGTGCATTTGCTTGGCGATCAGTGGCAGCATCTCGCTGATGTGAATGCCCGGCACGGCGGTGCGGATCGGCTTAAACTCGCCACGAACCTCCCTCGGCGCATCCATCTTCAGGTCGTACATGTCCTGATGCGGAGGCCCGCCGGGCAGGTAAATCATGATGATGGATTTTTCGCGCTTGCCGCCGCCCGGGGATGCGGAGGCCCGTAGCAGCTCCGGCAACGCCAGGCCGCCCATGCCCAAGCCGCCAATCTTGAGAAAATTTCGGCGACTGACGCCGTCACAAAATCGGCCGGAAGAATTTCCGTAAATGCTCAGCATGGTTCCCTGTTTCCGGTGGCGGCACAGTTCATGCACTGCCAACGGTTCACGGCGGATGTTGCATGCGTGGCCAAGCGATGCAATCCCGTTTTCACGCCGCTTGGCCAAGCGCTCATCTGTTTGAACGTGCATCGCTTGGCCAAGTGGCATAGCGTCCCCGCCCGCCGACCGGCACGATGACCTTTCCGCTGTCGTATCGGCTTATAAATTAGATGGTTCATTACTCTCAAAAATATCGTCCGCACGCGGCCCTGGCCGCTCTTTTGTTCACTGCCGCGCTTGGCCAGGCGCACGTCGGCCCGCATCCGTCGGTGCACGACACGGTGGCCGGCATCGTCGATCGCTTCCGCAAAACAATCCCACAGAAGGAACTGCTCGCCATGGACGCCGCCAAAGCCAAGTCGCTGCTGACTGAAAAGGAACTCAACACGCTGGCGACGGAACACGTCACGTTCCGTGTCAACATTCCCGTGAAAGTGATCATCATCCGCGACGCGGCCATGGGGGACAAACCGTTCTGGCTGAAGGACCGCGGCTTCGCGCCGATGGGCTTTAAAATCACCATTCAGGACACGGAGACGGATTTTTGGATGAAGGACTTCGAAGCCGGCAGGATCGGTCTTGGCGTCAACTCGCTGACCGGCGGCGATGCCCATTACATCGTGGCACTAATGCCGCTCACGAAAGAAACGAAGCTGGAAGTCACCGAACTTTACCCAGGCCAACTCCGTGTGGGCGCACTCAAAGACGGACTCCAGCCGTTCGTCGACCGTCCCGAAGCGATGCCCGAACTGCCTGTGCTACCCGGCATACTCTCCGGACTGACCGTGATTCGCACCCAATACGAAAGCCGCGACGATGCCAAACTCATCAACCTGTACCAAAGCACAAAACATCCAGCCCAAGCCAAGCCTGATCAAGTCATGCTGACATGGAGCGGCGACCCGCAGACCACCCAAACCATCCAGTGGCGCACCGGACCAACCGTCAACAAGGGCCAGGTGCAGTGGGTAAAAAAATCAGCCTACAATCGGTTCCAACCGGCCCAGCCTAAGCGGGCCAATGCCACGACGTTCAAGATGGAGAATGCCAACCTGCTGAATGACCCGGTTATTCACCGGCACACAGCCACGCTCACAGGCCTCGATCCAGATACGACCTACCTTTATTCCGTTGGCGACGGCTCGGACGACGGCTGGTCGGAGATGTCAGATTTCACCACCGCGCCGGGACGCACGGAGCCGTTCTCATTCGTCTACATGGGCGACGCGCAGAACGGACTAGAACGCTGGGGCAGCCTTGTTCACCGTGCATTCCGCCAGCGACCAGATGCCGCGTTTTACATCATGGCTGGCGATCTCGTCGATCGCGGCAACGAACGCGGCGACTGGGACAGCCTGTTTCACAACGCGCGCGGCATTTACGACCGGCGCCCGGTCGTCCCAGCCATCGGCAACCACGAAAACCAGGGTGGCCACCCCGGCATGTACCTCCAGATGTTTGACCTCCCGAAAAACGGCCCGGAAAAAGTTGAGCCGGAGCGAGCATACACCTACAAATACAGCAACGCCGAGTTCTTCGTGCTAGACAGCAACCTGACGCCAAAAAGCCAATCCGCCTGGCTAGAGAATGTGCTAAAAAATAGTAAAGCCACCTGGAAATTCGCTGTATACCATCACCCCGCCTATTCCTCCTCCCCGGATCGCGACAATCCCAGCATTCGCGACCACTGGACACCATTGTTCGACAAATACCACCTCGACATGGCGCTGCAGGGACACGACCACGCCTACCTGCGCACTTACCCGATGAAGGATCAAAAAAAGGTTGAGACCACCGCCGAGGGCACCGTGTACATCGTCTCCGTCTCCGGCACCAAATTTTACGAGCAGGACCCGCGCGAGTATATCGAGTTCGGTATGACCAACGTCTCCACCTTCCAAGTGCTCGACATCCAGATCAGCGGCAACCGCCTCGTCTACCGCTCCTACGATGGGGACGGCAAACTACGCGACAACCTCATCATCGAGAAATAGCCAAAAGACTTGCGCCGCTTGGCCAAGCGGAACAGCCTGCCCCTGTTCAACCCTATGCAAAAACTGCGGCAAAACCGGCTTGGCTTCACACTCATCGAATTGCTGGTGGTGATCGCCATCATCGCGATCCTTGCCGGCATGTTGTTGCCTGCATTGGCCAAGGCCAAAAGCAAGGCCACCGGCGCCAAATGTTCGAGTAATTTGCGGCAGATGGGTATCGGCCTCATCGCGTTCTCGGATGACTTCGGGCACTATCCAGTCGGCATCAACGGCAACCGTGGTTCCACGTGGATTTGGCCGTCGCAAATCCGCCAATACCTCGGTGGGGCCAACAGCAAGAGCACCGAGCTTTTCAAATGCCCCTCGGCCCCCGATAAGGCCCAGTGGAAAGTGAAATTCAGGGGCAGCCAACCGGCCGAGGATGGCTATCTAAAAGGCGAGGTGCGGCTCATCCCTGGCGGCAGCAGTTTTATGAGTTACGGCTACAACGTCTGGGGCGCCTGGGCTGGTATGATCCCAAACCAGGGCATGGGCGTCTACAAGGGGCATCCCAACTGGGGTGAAACCAAACCCAACCAAGTCAAGGTTCCCAGCGAGATGATCGCGCTTGGTGACAGTAACTGGGATCTCAAGCGCAAGGGCGACCGAAACTGGAGCGGGTTCATCGGTATGTACGAGGAACGCCAATGGCCATTGCCAATACATAGCGATCGGGCCGAAATTTTGTTCGTCGACGGCCACGTCACGGCCGAGAAACGCATCGACCTAGCAGCCCAACTCGTCAGAGATCAGGCCCGCAAAGACGCTGTAGCCAAGCGCTGGAACCTCGACAACACACCGCACCATAATCGACAATGAGGCAAAGAAAAAGGGAGCCTCTTGGCTCCCTTCTATTGAATTGATTCGATGTCGGTTCAGGACAGTTCGTCGCGAACAGTTTCCAGCAGTTTCTTGGTGGCGAGGACGCCTTCGGCTTCGCTGAGTTTACCACCCTCGTACTCGATTCCAACGTAGCCCCTATAACCGGCACTGAGAACGATCTTCATCATTCGGCGGTAGTCGGTGTGCGTCTCGTTACCCTCCCCGTCGAAGTCGTGCGACTTCGCACTCACCGCCTTGGCGAACGGCATCAACTCAGTCACACCCGTGTAACGGTCGTACATCTTCCCATCGCCGGTGTTGAAATTTCCAAAGTCCGGCAATGTGCCACAATTGGGCAAATCAACGATCTCCATCACGCCGGCCAGCCAAGCGCCGTTGGAGGACAAGCCGCCGTGGTTCTCGACGATGACGTTAAGCCCGTGCTTTGCCCCGTACTCGGAGAGACTGCGCAAGCCGTCGGCGGCCAGTTTCTGTTTCTCTTCGTAGCTGCCGTCACCGGTTGTGGCAGCGTTCACGCGGATAGAGTGACAGCCGAGGAACCGTGCTGCCTTGGCCCACTTGTGATGGTTCTGCACCGCCTTGTTGCGCTGGGCTGTGTCGGCGTGGCCAAGCGATCCCTCGCCGTCGACCATAATCAACAGATTCTTTACCCCATGATCAGCGGCTCGCGAATTCAACTGGCCAAGGTAGGCCTCGTCATTAGCCTTGTTCTTGAAGAACTGGTTCACGTACTCGACAGCTCCAATGCCGAACTCCTCGCGGGTGGCCTTGGCAAAATCGAGCGCGTCGAGTTTCTTGTCAAACAGCGTCTTGTGCAGCGACCACTGTGCCAGCGAAATGTCGTAGAGCGGCTTGCCGCCACCGCCCAAGCTTTGGCACCCAGTCGCCCCCGCCGCGCCCAGCGCGCCCACGGCCAGCGAGGCATTCCTCAAAAACTCACGTCGATTAATTTGATTGTTCATTGTCTTGATTATTTTCTTTTTTACGCTTGTCACTGAAAAGGAAAACGAAAACCACCATGACTACGGCGGCGAATATCGCCGGCTTACTCCACAGTTCCTTCCATTCCAACGCAGCTAGTTCGTCCTGACGAAGTTTCGCTTTTTCCTCGTTCAAGGTTGCCAGCTGACCTTTAGCCTCTTCGGACGGTTCTCCCTCGATACTCTCACTCAGTTTTTTGATTTCGCCGCTCTTGGCCACGACCTGCGCGTTGAGATCCTTTGCTGCCTGCGGGGTGTGCTGTCCTTCGATTTTACCGGCTGCCTGCGCGCCGATCATCATGCCCAAGCCAAGCGTCAGCATTACCAGCAAGCCCTGAGCCTGTGCGCGGATTGGCTTGGCCGCTTTTTGGTCGGTGTAAATCTGCCCTGTCACGAAGAAGAAATCGTAGCAAACGCCGTGCAACACGATGCCGATGATGATCATCCAGCGAAGCTCATCCGGCGCGCCGATGGCAAACAAACCATACCGAGTGACCCACGCCAGCATCCCGACGGCCAACATCCATTTCACGCCAAGCCGGGCGAAGAAGAACGGCATAACGATCATGAAAAAGATCTCGGAGATTTGGCCGTATGACATGGTGGTGCCGATGGGCAACTCAACATGCTCCACAACTCGGCTGGCGATTTGGTAGTAGAACGCCAGCGGGATACAGATCAGCATCGATGAAACGATAAACACCAAGTACGAGCGGTCCTTCAATAGCGACAGGGCATCCAACCCAAGCAACTGGCCGATGGTGACCTTCTCGCCTTTCACCGGGGGAGTGTCCGGCAATGCAAAACTAAAAAGGCCCAACAGGGCGGCGGCTCCGGCGGTGAGATAAAACATATTCACATTCGTCTCGAAGCCTCCGAAGGTCAGGGCGAATCCGGCAGCAATCCAGCCGATGGTTCCCATCACGCGAATCCCGGGAAACTCCTTTTGTGGGTTGCTCATGTTTTTCATGGCGATCGTGTTGGTGAGTGCAAGGGTCGGGAAATACGTCAGCATATAGCCGAAGAAAAAGCCCCAGTTCAACACTCTCGGCGACGGCGATTCCTGCTGCATAAAATTAATCGCTGCGAACATGATCAAGGCGCCCATGAGGTGCAGGATGCCCAGGACTTTTTGAGCGGAAAAAAAGCGATCCGCAACCAAGCCAACAAACAGCGGAGTGATCATCCCGGCGATCGGGCCGACGGAGTAGGTGTTGCCGATGTCCCCCGGCTGGAAGCCGATCGTGCCGAGGTAGTTTGGCGCGGTGACGTACCAAGCCCCCCAGACGAAGAACTGGAGGAACATCATTATGGACAATTTAATGCGGATGGATGAATTCATTTGGGAGTTCGTTTGGGTTTTTCCGAGCCGCTTGCAAGCGATTTTTGGGGCCTGCCACGCGGAACGGGGCGCAGCGTAGCCGTTGGCCAAGCGGTGGACAAGGTTTCCTTTTGGCGGCCAAGCGCCTGGGCATGGGCACAAAAAAGGCGGGCCGCTTGGCCCGCCTGAAATGCTTTTTATCGACTGCCGACTTTTATTCCTCGGAGTCGTCGCTGGCCGGCTTGTCACCGTCCTCGTCGTCGCTGAACTCAGCCTTGCGATCCTCCATCGCGGCTTTGCGCGACAGCTTGATGCGGCCTTTGTCGTCCACGCCGATGCACTTGACCCAGATCTCGTCGCCGTCCTTGACGATGTCCTCGGTCTTCTTGACGCGGAAGTTGGCCAACTCGCTGATGTGCACGAGGCCGTCCTTGCCGGGCAACACCTCGACGAAGCAGCCGAAGTCCTTGATGGAAACGACCTTGCCCCGGTAGAGCTTGCCGACCTCGACCTCGGCGGTGATGCCGTCGATGCAATCCTTGGCCGCTTGCAGCCCCTCGGCTGACATGGAGTAAACCAAGACGCGGCCGTCGTCCTCAATGTTGATCTCGCAACCGGACTCTTCGACGATGCGCTTGATGTTCTTGCCGCCCGGGCCGATCAACTCGCCAATCTTCGACGGGTCAATCTGGATGGTGACAATACGCGGCGCGTACGGGCTCATCTCTTCACGCTCCTTGGACAGGCAGCCGTTCATGTTGGCGAGGATCTCGGTGCGGGCCGTCTTGGCCTTGACGATCGCCTCTTCCATGATGGACTGTGGGATGCCGTGCAGCTTGAGATCGAGTTGGAAGCCGGTGATGCCCTGGTCGGTGCCGGCGATTTTGCAGTCCATGTCGCAGAACGCGTCCTCCCACCCGATGATGTCGGTGAGCAGCTTGTAATCCTCGATTTCGCCGCTGTCTTTGGTGCGCGTGCAGAGGCCGATGCTGATGCCGGCCACGGAGCGCTTCAACGGCACACCCGCGTCAAGCAGTGCCAGCGTGCCGCTGCAGACAGCGGCCATCGACGTGGAGCCGTTGGACTCCATGATCTCCGCCGTGATGCGAACCGCGTACGGGAAATCCTCGATGTTCGGTATGACCGGAGCGATGGAACGCTCGGCCAATGCGCCGTGACCAATCTCGCGGCGTCCTGGGCCCATGATGCGGCCGGTTTCGCCGACGGAGAAATTCGGGAAGTTGTAGTGCAGCATGAACCGCTTCTCGCTCGGGCCGCCGGTGTAGGCGTCGTACGATTGCGTGTCATCGGTGGTGCCGAGCGTGACGAGCGACAGGCCCTGTGTCTCGCCCCGAGAGAACAGGCCGGAGCCGTGTGTGCGGGGGATCATGCCGGCCTCGCTGGTGAGTTGGCGCATGTCGTCGTAGCCGCGGCCGTCAAGCCGCTTGCCGTCGTCAAGCACGAGCTTACGTACGGCCGCCTTTTGGATTGCGTAAAACGCCTCGCCGACCATGAAGCCTGTGATGGCTTCCTCGCCGAATTTCTCGGTGAGTTTCTCCGCCATCTCGTCCTTGAGGGCGTTGCAGGCGGCCTCGCGCTCGAGCTTGGCCTGTATGAGCAGCGCGTCGGTGATACGATCCGAAATGATCGACTCAGCCTCCGCTTTCACATCCGGCGCGACCACTCGCGGGACGAACTCGCGCTTGGCTTTGCCAACTGCAGCGCACAATTCATTCTGCGCAGCGATGAGCGGAGCGATCGACTCTTGGCCGAACTCCAGCGCCTTGAGAAAATCGGCTTCCGCGATTTCATCGGCTGCGCCCTCGAACATGACCATGTTCGACTCGTTGCCGACGTAAATCAGATCGAGGTCGCTTGACTCCATCTGCGCGTGGGTCGGGTTGGCGACGAACTCGCCGCCGATACGACCGACACGCACCGCACCAATTGGTCCGGCGAACGGCAGGTCGCTGATCATCAACGCCGCCGAAGCGCCGTTCATTGACAGGATGTCCGAGTCGTTCTCCCCGTCTGCGCTGAGCAGCAGGGTCTGAACCTGCACTTCGTTGAAATACCCCTTAGGGAACAACGGACGGATTGGGCGATCCGTTACGCGGCAGGTGAGGATTTCCTTCTCGGACGGGCGGCCTTCGCGCTTGAAGAAGCCGCCGGGAAAACGACCGGCCGCAGCGGCCTTTTCACGGTAATCGACCGTGAGCGGGAAAAAGTCCAGGCCCGGACGGGGCTTGGACGAACCGCAGGCTGCGACGAGAACGATGGTTTCTCCGAGTTGGACGGTTACTGAGCCGTCCGCTTGTTTGGCAATTTTGCCGGATTCAATATGAATCTCTGCGCCGCCAACGTTGGCGGTTACTTTATGTGACATGTTTATCTTTCCTTAATGTCACGCCCGCCAGCACGGAGAACTTCACTCAAACTCCCGTGGGGCCGGGTGGCTGAATGAAATGCTCAGAACCAACGAACGCGACGATTCACGCGGCTCAGTCTCGGGCAACTGGGGATCGGGCCGCGATTTCCAATCCGCCGGATGGATATTTCCCACCGGCATGGCGTTGCCAAAAGTCTCGTTGAAAAGAAGGGCCGAATTGACCCGTGCGACTCTAGTGCCTCAGCTTGAGGCGCTGGGTCAGCGAGCGATAACGGGGCGCGTCGTGACGGTGGACGTAGTCCAGCAAGCGTCGACGTCGGCCTACCATAATGAGCAGGCCGCGCCGTGAGGAGTGATCCTTCTTGTTGCTCTTCAGGTGCTCGGTCAAGTGATTGATCCGCTGCGTCAACAGCGCAACCTGGACATCCGCAGAACCGGTGTCCGTCTCGTGAAGGCGATATCCTTCGATTGTGTTGGCCTTCTCTTCCATTCCTTTCAGTCTCTTTTGCTTCTCTTCTCTCCTCGAAAAGGCGGGGCAACGTACCAGCAAAAACCGCGTTGTAAAGCACTTTAATCCTGTTTTTTACGATTTTCGGGCAAGCCCACATACCGCGCTTGGCCAAGCGGGGCGCGGTTATGCCCGCCGCTTGGCGAAAACGCAACGTTGACCCCGGCAAAGCGGGTTCTACACTCCGCCCCGTGCTATTCAAGCGATTGACACTGTGCGGGTTGCTCCTGTTGGCCGTCTCGGCCAGCGGCGAGAGCCTTGTCCCCAATTATTCCAACTGGAAGTACCTTGAGGGCAAAACTGAGGCCTCCGACCCGCCCACTGCCTGGCGGGAACTGGCTTTCGACGACGCCCACTGGAAAGAGGGCCGCTCCGGCTTCAGCATCGGCTATGGTAGATACGATGCCCCCACGACACTTTGGGGAATGCCAGGAAATTACCACTCCCTTTTCCTTCGTAAGAAATTCACACTACAGGATGACCAATGGATAAAGTCCCTAGTGATTCGGGTTGATTACCGCGATGGTTTTGTCGCCCACCTGAACGGCACCGAGATAGCCCGGCGTGGGCTGGCTGGTGAGCACGGTCAACCGGTACCATTCAATGCTTTAGCGACTGTTCACTACCGAGGGAATCCAGAGTTGATTGATCTCGAACCGTACAAGCAGCTTCTTGTGAAAGGGGAAAACATTCTTGCCATCCAGGCACATGACGACTCCACAAACAGCTCTGGGTTTGCGTTTCACGTTGAGTTATTGGCCAATACCGTACGTGGTCCGATTGTCGAAAGCACCACAACGACCGATACCAAGATTGCCTGGCAAACCCTCAAGCCTACCACCTCTGTTGTCGAGTACGGGCTTACGACATCACTTGGCAAACGGATCGAGAGCGAAATGCTAACGACCGACCATGTGCTGCAACTCATCGATCTCGAGCCTAGCACAACCTACCACTACCGGGTCGGAGGTATTGCTGGGGAAATCCCGCGTTTCTCGAAAACAGCTTCGTTCAAGACTCTAAAACCCAGTGGTCCCGTCCGGTTGATGTTGCTTGCCGACTCTGGCAGTGGAAACCTTCTTCAACACAAGTTCGCCAAGGTCATCCGCGATAACCAACCGGACGCCATCCTATACGCCGGTGACATTATTTATAATTTCAAATCTGGCCCTCCAAACTACTATCCAGATTTTCGCCACTTCAGCGTCTATAAGAAACACATGAAATCTGTCCCGTACTTTACAGCTATAGGGAATCATGAACTCTACCACGGTGACGCAGCCTACCTGAACGCATTTCATCTACCAACGAACAACCTGCCCACCCTCGGTTTGAAACCTCCAAACCTGGATTACCCTTTTTCCGGCACGGAACATTTCTACTCGTTCGATGTCGGCGATGCGCACGTTTCGGTGCTCTACAACCCGTGGTATGCGCACCACAACTTTTCCAAGGACACCAACCAACTCCACTGGCTGACCAACGACCTGGCCACCACCTCAAAGCCGTGGAAGCTACTCCTTGGTCACTTCCCTGTAGCTACCTCGGCAAGCCATGGATATAGCGATTACGACGGCAACGCGCTTCCGGACACTATTGATTTCGGAAACACCATCTACCCGATCGTCGCCAAGTACGGGGTGGACCTGATGCTGGCAGGGCACTCCCACTCGTTTGAGAAATTCAACCCAATTAACGGCATGATCTCGGTCGTCTGCGGTTCGAGTTCTAGCGCATATCCCTTTTACAGGTTCTTTCCTGGAACTTCACAGTTTTGGGGAAGCCCAAATAACTTCGTAGCGCGTATCAACATCGACGGTGACCAACTCAAACTCGATGGCCTAGACCCTGACGGCAAGGTATTGGACTGGCTTGTGATAAACAAAAAAACACCTGAGCGCGACTGGTGGGACTCGGCTTGGCATTCACCACAGATCGAATCATCCCAAGTCAAAGATGAAGGCAAAAATATTCACGGGCAGGCGTTCGACCTGATTGGCGAACCGATCCCCGCCGTTAGCGGCGCGAGCGCCAACCTTGGCCAAGTGCGCGTCAACAACGACCGCACCCACCTATACGTCGGCTTCGAGCAGGCGATGATCGGCTCCAGCCAAAACATCTTCCTGTTCATCGACTCGCCCCGGCAGAGTGGCGTTGCCGACCTCGCCGGACTTGGCGACGGCAAGGTTGACTTCAACGGCGAAGGCGCTGACGGGCTCGACTATCTGCAAAACCTCACCTTCCCCAACTTCAAGCCAAGCGTGGCGGCGATCCTCGGCGACGAGCGCGCCGACAAACAGTCCAGGCACTTTGGCCGGCCCGACTTCACCATCAGGGTTAGCACCGGCGAAAAGCCGGAGGATTTCACCTTCGTGCCCTTCCCGC
>JABGZB010000238.1 GCA_018674955.1 Verrucomicrobiota bacterium
CCCGCCGTGCCCGTTGACCACGACGATGTTGCGAAAACCTGCGCGCGCCATGCTGTCGATCATGTCGCCCAGCACCGTGAGGAAGGTCCCGGGCCGGAGCGTCAGCGTACCGGGATGTCGCATGTGATGCTCGCTGATACCACACATCAGCCCCTCGGCAACGAGCACGCGCGGGGCCAGTCGCTTGGCCGCGGCGCGGGCCACCAGCCCAACGCTACGCCAGTCGTGCTCCATCGCCAAATGCTCGAGGTGTTGCTCGATCGCTGCGACTGGGATGAGGCAGCCGACCAGATCGCCGGACGCCATCCGCTCGCGAAACTCGCGGCGCGTCAGTTTTCCGAGGACGGTTTCTGGTGCAACGTTGCTCATAATCAGTCTCTTGTTTTTAAACGAGTTGCGATTTGAAAGGAACTCACGGCAGCCCAGACCCACGAAATCGCCAGCAGGCCAAAGCCGCCCCCGCCCAAGCCAAGCAGCGTGCCGTTGGCCTCCATAAACGACTCGATGTCGAAAGGAGTCGAATCCAGACTCATCGCGAGGCGGAACAGCACCATGATGAGGCTCAGGCTCAAAAGCCCGCCAGCCAGAGCCAAGGCGGCCTGAATGGCGCCCACGGTTTTCTGCCCGGCAACGTACGTGCCGATGCCGGGCCACGCCAGCAAGTTGATGCCTGTCACGAGCCACAGGTTGACTAGTTTTTTATCGGACGTCATCACCGGTACGTCCCCAAAGACCTTAGGCAAACGGCGGGCGAGCGACGAGTGATTTCGCTCGCAACAGGGTTGCAATCGCCCCGGCAGCCGTTACGGTCTGCCGCCTCTAGTACAATTTTTTATCGACATGAAACACACATCAAAACTGCTGATCACTCTCTTTGCCACCGCTGCGGTGAGCGCCTCCGCGGCGTCCGGGCAATGGCTAGATTACAAGGGCAAAAAAGGCCCGGGCAAGGGCAAAAAAGTCGTGCTAATCTCCGGCGACGAGGAATACCGCTCCGAGGAGGCGATGCCCGCGCTCGCCGACATCCTCTCACGGCATCACGGTTTCGACTGCCGCGTGGTCTTCCCGATCGACCCTAAGAGCGGCATCGTCGATCCGAACAACCGCACCAACATCCCCGGCCTCGAGTCGTTGGCCGACGCCGACCTGATGTTTATCGCAACCCGCTTTCGCGATCTCCCTGAGGAACAGATGGCGCACATCGACGCCTACCTCAAGCGCGGCGGACCGGTGATCGGCATGCGCACGGCGACCCACGCATTCAACATCGCCGGCAACAAAAAATACGCCCATTACAGCAATGGCTACGGCGGTCCGAAAAAGGAATGGCAGGGCGGCTTCGGCAAACTCATCCTCGGTGACTTCTGGCTGAACCATCACGGCGGCCACAAAACCGAGAGCACCGTCGGAATCATTGCGCCCGGCGCGGAGGAGCATCCTACCACGCGCGGTGTCAGCAATGGCGACGTGTGGGGGCCGACCGATGTTTACGGCGTGCGCCTGCCGCTACCGAAAGGCTCGCAACACATCATCCTCGGGCAGGTCACCAAGCGCGAAGGCCCGCGCACGAGTGATCCGTTCTTTGGCATGAAACCGACCGACGACGAGGCGGTGGAAGGCCGCAAAAACAACCCCATGATGCCGGTCTTCTGGACAAGGAATTATCAGATTCCCGATGGCAAAAGCGGCAGGACGTTTGCCACCACGATGGGTTCCTCGACCGACCTCGCGGCCGCCGGCACCCGCCGGATACTGGTCAACGGTGCCTATTGGCTACTGGACCTCGAGATCCCCAAGACCGGCACAAAAGTCGATCTCGGCGGGGAACTCAACCCATCGCAATACAGCTTCCGACGCGGAGACTTCTGGCCAGCGCAAAACAAGCGGCCCACTGACTTCCGCCTCAAGCGTAGGAAATAGGCCTTGGCCAAGTTTACACCATTACTCCGACCCTCTACTGCTGGTGGTAGGAGATTGGCCAATCGCGTCCCGCCTTGGGCGAGGAAGGTGGCCGAAGGCCGAATGAGGGTGAGTTTCTGCTTTTTTTTGTCAGTACTTGGCTTGACCTGGCTGCCCGGCTGCAATTCGCCTGACATCACGCCAGTGGTTCTGCGCGTGATGACCTACAACATTCACCACGCCGAGGGACTGGACGGCAAGGTAGATCTTGAGCGCATCGCCAACGTCCTCCAACAGTCCAACGCAGACGTCATCGCCCTGCAGGAGGTTGACAAAAACACCGAGCGCACCGGCGGCATCGACATGCCGGCGGAACTGGCCAAGCTCACCGGGTTGAACGTCGTGTTCGGGGCCAACCTCGACAACTTTCAGGGCGGCCAATACGGCACCGCGATCCTGAGCCGCTTCCCCATCGAGTCACACGAAAACCATCTGCTGAACCAAACACGCAAAGGGGAACAACGCGGCGTTCTGCAAGCTGTGCTCGGGGTGAACCAAGGCCAACTGCTGTTCACCTGCACGCACTTGGATCACAAAGCCGACTCGGCTGAGCGGCTATTCAGTGAAAAGCAATTCGCCGATCTCTTCGCCAAGCACACCGCCCTGCCCGCCCTGTTGTGTGGCGACTTCAACGACACGCCGGACAGCGAACTGCACAAGCGGCTCAGCAAAAAATGGACTGACGCATGGCGAGTCGCCGGCAAAGGCAACGGTTTCACGATGAGCAGCGACAGCCCGAAGCGGCGCATCGATTACATTTGGCTTTCCAGCAAAAAAAACTTCAAAGTGCGCTGGCTCAGCGTGCCGAAAACCGAGGCATCCGATCACCTACCACTCATCGCCGAAATTCGATTCACCCCAGCGCCCCGCCCAATGAGCACGCCTGAAATCATGCTTCTCATCATCGTAATGACACTGCTCAGCGCCATCCCCATCGGCATTGGCGCCACCATTTTCATCTCCTCCCGCCGCAACAGAAAATAGGCGCTTGAGTCTGGAAACGATCCGAACTTAACGAACTCTCAATTTTGAGTTTTATTCTCCAAACAATCCAGAAACTCGCCAAAGACGGGGATATCCGAATCTCCGAACACGGGTATGACAAAATGTCAAATGACGGGTTGACAGCGAAAGAAATAATTGATGGCCTCTCTGAGGCAGCGGTCGTTGAAGAATATCCGAATTACCCGAAAGGTTCATGAGTACTTCTTCTGCAAAAGAACCGACTCGAAAATCCAACTCATGCGGTTTGGTCGCCATAATTGAGTCCCGAAGATCCGTTCAAACTTGACAACGTCCGAGATGAATTGCGAAAGAGTAATTTGAAATCTGTCTCTAAAAACGCTATTTTTTTTAAGAATTTAAGAAAGTTTTGCAATCAATGCTCCACGTACTTCGCGTGGCTGGCTTAGACCAAGGCGTTGTTGGCGTTCACGTTGCGGCGACCCTTCTTCACAATAATCTCCCCAAGGTAGCGTCCGTACTTGCCGCGTTTGTCCCGGATCGTTTTCTGCAAAACCTCTTTTCCGAGAATTAGTTCCCGCAAAAAATCCCGCGCCGCCAGCCCCTCCTTTCGGCTCGCCCCGCGAACCTCCGGCGCGTTGATTCATGCCAACCGAATCTTCTCACCGCTCACCACTACTTTGAATCCGAGATCGGCATCAGCCTTGCATGTGTCGCCGTCGTAAACAAGCGTAATCTTCGCCCGATAATGACACAGTTTGGCTCGTGAAAACTTGGCCATGCCCAAAGGGTACTTGGCCAGCCTCCATATTCCCACTACCGTCTCCGACGTGAAACCGCAATCCATCTCC
>JABGZB010000239.1 GCA_018674955.1 Verrucomicrobiota bacterium
AACAGTGGATTGGAGTTGAGGGTTTCATCGACTGGAGAAGTGACACTTTACCTGCTGGGCAGTGTTGAGGTGGCCGGAAAAACTCCCGCTGAGGCCGAGAGACATATTCGTGACCTGCTTAAAAAAGATTACATCATTGATCCGCATGTGCTGGTTCTCGTTAAGACATACCGGATCAGTAACGTCACAGTCATGGGGCAGGTAGGGAGTCCCGGTCTGATTGACCTGCCGGCCGAGCGGCGTCTGGACATTTTGTCGGGGATTGCGCAGGCGGGAGGGTTCACCAAGTTGGCCCGGACGAGCAAGATTGACCTGACTCGGGAAGGTGTCACGCGAACCTACGATTTGGAAAAACTTAAAAGAGAAACCAATCCGGCCAAGAAAATCTGGCTGAGTCCGGACGACCTGATTTACGTCCACGAGTCCGCATTTTAATAGTGTCCATGGAGCAACAACAATTTGGGGAACAGAGGGAGGAGGGGGTTTTCGAGGAGTCCATCAATCTTCGCCATTACTGGCACATTATTCTGGAGCGGCGCGGGCTGGTGGCTGCCACGTTTGTGGTGGTGATGGTTCTGTGCTTGTTCTACCTGTTCACTGTCACGCCCATTTTCTCGGCGACGACCCGGTTGCAGATCGATAATGAAACGGAGAACTCGATGCGTATGGAGTCATTCGTAATGGAGGGCAACCAAGGTCAGGATTACCTTCAGACTCAATACAAGAACCTTCAAAGCCGCTCATTGATGAAGACCGTTTTGTTGGAGACACAACAGAATGCGAAGATTCTGGAGGGTATTAAATTAGGAAAGCGTACTCCGAGTCAACTAGCCGAATTGTCCGGCTTAGCCACAGAGCAAGTGGAACAGCGCCTTAAACAAATCGCAACGGCAGGTTTTTTTGGACCTACTAATAAGGTATACTCGGGCGGCAATGCCCCTCCCCTGCCCAGGAAGGAGAATAAGCCGCTTGTTTCGGGCAAGTTTGTCTTTCCGGAGGAGAAGGAAGAGGAAGAGCCCGTTATTCCTCCCAGCTATGAGTCACTGCTCAAAAGGGTTTCTGGTGACGTGTCGGTCTCCCCGATACGGCTCAGCCGGTTGGTGGACGTGAGCGTGGAGAGCCCGAACCGCAACGAGGCTGCCCTGATCGCCAACACGATCGTTTCCAAGTTTCTTGAGCAGGATAATAATCGCAAGCGCGGCAAGCTGACCAACGCCGTCGACTTTCTGCAGACGGAAGCTGCAAATCTTAGTGACAAGGTTAGGGATAACTTTGGGGGGCTACTCACCTACAAGAGGGAAAATGACATCATCTCATTGGAAGAAAGTCAGAACGTCACGTTAAAGGCTTTAATCCAAGCCCAGGCCGACTACGACACGGCACATAGCCGTGAGGTCTCAGCGGTGGCTACAGCTGAGGAGGCAGATCGGGTTTTTAAAGAAACCAAGCAGTATGGAGGCATCCCCGATGTGGCTACCGATTCCGAGGTTAGGAAAATTCGAGGCGATCTGGCCTTGGCAGAAGCTGAATTGGCCGAACTGTTGAAGCGTTACCTGGGCAAGCATCCCAAGGTCATCGAGAAGCGTGGCAAGATCGAGTCGTTAAAGGAAGGCTTGGCCAATTCCGAGAGACGGATTTTTGACTCCATCTTGAATCAAGCCCAACTTGCTGAAGCAACAGCCTTAAGCTTGCAAGGAGTTCTTGCCATTCGCAAATCCGAGCAACAGGCGATGAACCAGAAGAGCATCCAGTACTTTGCATTGGAGCGTGAGGCCAAACAGTCCGAGACGATGTACAATCTCGCTCTTCAACGTTTGAAAGAAACCGAATTGCAGGAAAAGGATATCATCCAAAACATGCACGTCATCGACTTGGCCACGGCTCAGATGGATCCGATCAAGCCCAAGAAGATGCTGACCCTTTTTCTCGGCATCGTCGGGGGGCTGGGAGCCGGTTTTGGCCTGGCCTTCTTTGTCAACTTCCTCGACGATTCGATCAAGAGCCAGGAAGATATTGAGTCTTATCTGAAGCTGCCGTTCCTTGGTTACGTTCCCAATATCAAGGAGACCAGCATCATCGTGCGCGATCTGCAGGCACATTTGCATCCGCAATCCAACGCCGCGGAATCGTTCCGCACCATTCGCGCGGCCATTGCGCTTTCACAGCGCGCCAACGATCTCCATGTGATGGCCGTCACCAGCACTATTCCCT
>JABGZB010000240.1 GCA_018674955.1 Verrucomicrobiota bacterium
GCCCGGAACGACGGTTCACCAAAAAACAGCCTGGCTCAACAAGGTTGCTGACATTCAGCTCAAGAGCGGCGAAACGTACGAGACGATTCGCGCAACCTTGGAGCTAATCGTTTCGCTGGATCCAAATGCAGCCCCAGCGGCGCGAGCGGAGCAGCGGATTGCCTACCTTCGGATCGAGATGCGGGGAACAAACAAGAAAACCAATAAACTGCAGTTGGGCAGCTACGATGAATACGTTGGCCTGAAAAACTGATCAGGGAGTAACCACCAAGCCAAGGGCAATCTGCTTGTCAATCTCAGCGGCCATGACCAAGTCCGAGGCGCCTCGTGACGAGCGCACGCGAACCTTCACCTCCGTCACTAGCGGCTCCACTTCGGAAACCGTCACCCAGACGCTGCGGTTGTTAATCTTGGCGGATACCGCGTTGTTGACCACGTCATCCCCTGTCAGGGTCCCGGTTCGGGATAGCACTTCACGGGCTGAGTTGAGCACCTGATCCATCGGCCGCTCGTAGCGACTGGTCACAGTGTCCCGCGTGCTGGGCAGGCCAAATTGTTTACCCTGCGGGGTGCTGATACAGCCTACAGAAACTGCGGCTATGGAAGATGTGAGACAAAGTAAAAACAGACGAAAAGTCATGGGCGGCATCACAAACAAATCCGGCGTAAGCGTCAAGCCAATTGCTCACATTGTGGATAAGTTGTCCTCGGCGATAGCGGGTGCGGGTAATTTTGCCAACGATGGCTGAGCGACAATTGGTGCGCAATTCCCTGTGAGTCCACGGCATTAGACAAATCCCTCGACAGTCCCGACTTGGGCACTACTGTTGCTCCGGGGCCGTCGGCCGGGTATTCATTTGGCCAAGCGGCATTTTTGGATCATGCATAGACGCTCGATACTGGCATTAGCTGCACTTGTCTTGTCTCTTGGCTGGGCGCAATCAACCACCGCAGCCTCGCAGCCTTCCGGACCGCAAAAGGATGGAGCCTTCCGCAAGGTTATCCTCGTTTCAGACCGGGACACCGATGGCAACAACGAGGCCGAAGACAACCTCAAAGACCCCATGGAATTATCCGTGGCGAGGGACGGCCGGGTGTTCTACGCCCAGCGCAACGGCGAAGTGCACTTTTGGGATCCCAAGACGAACAAGACTGTTCACGTCGGCACCATCCCCGTTTTTCAAGGTTTGGAGGATGGGTTGCTCGGAATAACGCTCGACCCTGATTTCGAGTCTAACAACCATTTATACCTTTTTTATTCACGCCCAGGCACGGTCTTTGAGTTCGTCGGCGAGAGAGAGCGGAAAAAGGGCTACAATCTCGTTTCCCGGTTCACGCTAAAGGATGGGTTAATCGACGTGGCGTCTGAAAAAGAGATGATCCGTATCAAGACCCAGCGCGACGAGTGCTGTCACTCCGGTGGATCGTTGACTTTTGACAGCAATGGAAACCTCTACGCTTCCGTCGGCGACAACACCAATCCGTTTGCCTCAGACGGCTACGCGCCCATGGATGAGCGCCCTGGTCGTTTCGCTTGGGACGCGCAGAAATCATCCGCCAACCCGAACGACCTGCGAGGTAAGATTCTCCGAGTGACACCGCAACCCGATGGCTCGGTGAAAATCCCCGTCGGCAATCTTTTTTCTGGTGTCAACGAAGGCGCGCGCTCGGAGGTGTACACGATGGGCAGCCGAAACCCGTTCCGCATCTCGGTGGATGCACGGACCGGCTTCCTTTACTGGGGCGAGGTTGGCCCGGATGCCGGAGGGCGGCGGGAGGATCGTGGCCCCGCCGGTTACGACGAAATTAACCAGGCACGCAGCGCAGGAAACTTTGGTTGGCCTTTGTTTATTGGCGACAACAAGTCTTATAATGACTACAACTTTGAGAGGAAGGAATCCGGCGAGCCGTTCGACCCGACAAAACCGATCAACGACTCACCGCACAACACGGGCATCCAACTACTGCCGGCGGCCCAGCCGGCGTTCATCCACTATGCGCATTTTCCCTCCGTCCGCTGGCGAACGGTCAACGGCGGCGGCGGACGAACGGCGATGGCGGGGCCTGTTTATTATTTCGACGAAAAACTTGATTCCCCAACAAAACTGCCTAGAGAGTTCGACCATTCTCTGTTCATTTATGAGTGGTCGCGCAACTGGATCATCAATGTGAAACTCGATGAGAATGACAACCAAACGAAAATGGAACGCTTCTGCTCGAAGATGACATTCAAGCGCCCGATGGACATGGAGCTTGGCCCAGACGGCTGCCTCTACGTCATCGAGTGGGGCACGGCTTGGGGTAAAAACCAGGACACTCAAATCGTCCGCATCGAGCACCATCCCGACACTTCAGGCTCTACGGAGTAAGCCACACCACATGACCCCAAACGCCCTGTTCAAGTCGCTCAGCAAGCCGAGTCGCCTTTTCCTTTTTTCAGGCCCGTGCGTGATTGAAACTGAGGCAGTTTGCCTGAAGATTGCCAAGTCGCTCAAGCGCACTTGCGCCGCGCTTGGCATTACTTATGTTTTCAAGGCGAGTTTCGACAAAGCCAACCGCACTTCATCCAAAACCAAGCGCGGCCCGGGAATCAAAGACGGCCTTCGCATCCTCCTCTCTGTTCGTGAAAAGATCGGCGTCTCTGTGCTCACCGATGTTCACACCGAGCAACAGGCGGAGCGGGCCGCCGAGGTTGTTGACATTTTGCAGATCCCCGCTTTTCTCTCCCGCCAAACCGACCTCATCACCGCCGCCGCAAATACCGGCAAAATCGTGAACATCAAAAAGGGCCAGTTCCTTTCACCGGGCGAGATGGATCAAGTTGCAGCCAAGGCAGCTCACACCGGGAATAAAAAAATAATCCTTACGGAGCGAGGCTCCAGCTTCGGCTACAACAACCTCGTCGCCGACATGCGCTCAATCCCGATCATGCAGTCGTTTGGCTACCCGGTTGTATTTGACGCCACCCACTCGGTGCAGTTGCCCGGCGGCGGCGGCGATCGCTCGGCGGGCCAAGGCGAGTTTGCTCCGGTGCTGGCCAAGGCGGCCCTCGCGGTGGGGGCCAACGGGCTGTTCATCGAGACGCATCCGGAACCCGCCACGTCGCCGAGTGACGGACCGAACATGATTCCGCTTGGCCAAATGGGCGCAACCCTCAAGCGCTTGGCCAAGGTCTTCGACGCCGTCCGCTAATTGTTTAGGAGTGCGACTACCACCGTACTCCAAAGATTCCGGCGAGGCGCTCTCTCACCTCTGGAACCTTCTCCCGGCGGGAGAAGAAATCAAACCGGCCCGAGTTTGGCCAAGGCCAGTCGAAATGTCGTCCCGGCTTCATCCGACTTGGCCAAGGTCAAATCAGCGCCGATTGACGCGGCCAACTGCCCGCTGATCGCTAGACCAAGTCCGCTCCCCTGCTCCTTCGAGGTGTTGCCAGGCTGATACAATGATACCTTCATTGCCTCCGACAGCCCGCCGCCGTTGTCGCACACTTCGAACACCGTCATGCCACCGGTTTCTCCGGCGCGAACAGTGACCCACCCACCCAATCCGCAGGCTTCTACGGCGTTTTGTGTGAGGTTTTCCAGAATCAATAAAACCAAGTTTCCCTCACGGTTGTCCAGTTCCCTGCCTCCCGTGCTGTCGATCGTAAGTTGCGCCTGATGCTCGTCGGCGATCGGCTCAATTCTTGATTTAAAAATCTCGAGCAGTTCAGCGATGTTCAGCTTGTAAACAACTCCGCTGGCGTTCTCCCCCAATGTGCGCACGATGTTGTCGATCATTCCCTCCATCCGTTTGGCTGCAGATTTTGCGGTTGATAAATCATCATCGCCATGGTCGGTGGTGTCGAGATATGCGCATAGTCCGGCGAGCGGATTTCGCAAGCCGTGAATCAAGTGCGAAGCCACGCCTCCCACCGCGCTGGTCCGGTCCGAGAGCGCCAATTCCTGGTTGGCTTTCTTGAGCGCGAACGTCCGCTTGGCCAACGAACGGTGAGTGCGATTAATTCGTGAAAAGGAAAGCGACAAGAGCAGTGCGATCACTCCACCGCCCACGGTGAAAATAAACAAGCCCTGCCGGAATAGCCCGTTGTTCAACTCAGCGATGTCATCCAGTGCATCCGAGGCATCAAAAAGAAACTGCGCCACCCCGAGCAGATCATCCTCGTCGGCTACATGAACAGGCAGCACCACATCCCGAACAGGCAGCGTTTTTTGACCAACGAATCCTGTCTCGAGCAGAGGCTCCCAGAAAACCTCATTTATCGGCAGCTCACCACTTAACCGGCTGGCCGGGATAAACTCAGCGATCGATTCCATATGGATAGTCGGCACCGAGCCGTCCGCTATGTTCTCCGGCGATGAAATCAGAAACTCGCCGTCCATCGTGAACAAGCGAACCCCCAACGCGCCGCTCAAATCTGCAACTTCCCCATAAACGACCAATTGGTCGGAAGGGTCATCCAAAAACACGACCTCGGCCGACTCCAGCATCGTCACTTGGTGGACGAGCGAAATGGCGTACAGCTCCTGCGCGTACTGAGCTAGAACCTGCTCCCTGATGCGTTCCCCCATTTGCTCCTTGGCAACCCAGATGGCCCCACCAAAAACCAACAATGTCATCACAACCGTCAGCACTTGAAAGCTGGTTTTTAGACTTTTGTCCTCGTTGCTCATTTGAAACCCCCATGTGATCGTGGGGAGAGAGAGTTTCAAGTTTCAAGCCCGAAGTTTCAAGCAGGGACGCAGTTTCCCCTAGCGCTGTAGCCCTGATGTAGGCGAGCAAATATCAAGGCAGCCTGCTAGGTGTTTCCGATATGCCGCGCTGAGATCGCGGTGGTGCCATGAGTCGTTGAAGCGAAGTTCTTGCAGATGAGCATCGTGTCCGCGCTACACATAGTAACGTGGACCGCTCAAAGCGGACGCCAAGTTTGTGTAATCTTCCAATGCGGGGGGGTGCACCGGCGTAACAGCCCTCAGCACTCGGCCCAAAATTTGCGGACTCTTAACCTCTTTGCTCACGGCAATCAATACGTAGTAGACAGGAGAAGGATTTTAATCATACGCACGGTTTAATACAGGGTACGTGAATCTGTGAAACCCGTGTTCCTTTTCCCGTTTATTTCTTCAGGGCGACGAACCAGTTGAACTCGACACTCACCTCGTCGCCGGTCTTTATGAGGCCGAGGGCGACCTTCGGGGCCGGGGGCGTGATCCCGAATTGCGACATTTTGAGCTTCGTCTTGCCGCTGACTTTCAACTTGTTCCCCTCCCCCTTGGCTATGGTGATTTGCATGGACACCGAAGCCGACTTGCCGTTGACGCTCAACATTCCATTCGTGTCGAACACCAGTGGTTCGCCGGCCTTGCGCTTGGCCTCTGCGACCTTGATATCCTTGAGGCTGTACCTGGCGTACTTGTGTTTCTGGGCGTTCAATGCGCCGTGCATAACCTCGTTCATTCGCTGCTTGCCGCTCTCGATGTTTCGCACCGGAATGATGACCGTGACTTTCGGTATCTTGGTCAGCTTGGGTAGTTCTGCCTTTGAGGGATCCAGAGGGAAAGACGAATCCCACTCCATCTTGCCGCCGATGAGCCGGGTCTTCACTTCCCAGTCATGCACGGAGGATGTTCCGCTGATTTTCAGCAGACTGCCGGTCTTGGCCGAGTACGTGACGGTCTCGGCCAGGGTTTGTGCCGCAAACGCAATTATTGTCGCAATGCTAAGCACGCGGCCCAAGTGTATAATATTTTTTATCTTCACTATGTTTAAATACTGTATTCGTTCTCGTTCCATTCAATTCGCCGACCGCTGTTGATAGCTTCGTTGGCCTTGGCGGCGATGACGACAGACTCGAAGCCGTCTTGATGCGTCGCGTACGGGAGTTTGTTTTTGTTGGTCTCGGCCAAGTGCTCGGCGAGCGCCTCGGGGTCGTCGTCACCAAACAACGCCTCGAAATCCTCAACGGCAACTTGATGCTTGTGGCAGTTTTTTGCGAACGCTTCCAAGGCGTGAAACTTACTTGGCTTGGTCCCCTGTGGGTCTTTGTTCGGGTCGTCCTCGTGATTGGTAAGTTTGGTCGCATTGGCCACCAGCGCGATACCTGTCTCGCCGAAGAAGCTATTTTTCTTGGCGTACACTTCCCAGCCAAGCAGGGGCGAGTCGGCTTCCTTGAACATCCACGCGCGCGCGCCGCGCATCATCAGTGCAGCGTAGCTCCCGTAAATCATGTCGTAGTTTCCATCGAACGAGTTGGCCAGCGTACAATCGAACACCGTCCGTGCGCCGCTTGGATAGTCGAACACGGTCTGAATCGTGTCCGGCACATTGCGGCCGTCGTCCCACTGGATGATTGAGCCAAAACCGGTCACCGATACTGGTCGCTCATTCATAAACCAGCCAAGCGCATCGAGCTGGTGCACGCCGATTTCCCCAATAAGGCCAAGCGATAACCTACGGTCGAGTCGCCAGTTGAGTTCCTTCTGCCGAGCGGCGTTAGGCGAGACGCGACGCCAGCTTGTTTTCTTGTGCCACTGCCCCTTGGCCAAGGCGTTTTTACCCATTGCGCCGGTGCGCACGAAATCGATCAGGAAATGCCGCTGCGGATCGGAGCGCGTTTGCAGGCCAACCTGAAAATTAAGCTTGGGCATGCCCAGCGCTGCCTTGGCGATTGAGCGGGCATCGTCAATGTCGTGTGCCATCGGCGCTTCGCAGTACACGTGTTTCCCTGCCTCGAGTGCGGCAAGCGCAACCTCCCGGTGCAGATGCGTCGGCGTGGCCACCACGACGGCCTGCACATTTTTATCCGCAAGCAACTCGGTGTGGGACCGGTACCCCTTGGCCTTGGGCGCTCCGCGAAGGCCTCGCCGCAAATAAGCCGGATACGTGTCGCTCACGGCGACTACCGGCGCATTGGGAATCGCCGCCAGCGTCTTGAGCAACTCCCTCCCCCAGACGCCGCACCCTATCATGCCGACGTTAATCGGCGGTGTGTTGTCGTTTTTCGGGGAATCTTCCGCTTGGCCAAGCACTTGCGGCGTCAATTCCAGCACCGCGCCACTCGCCATCGCCACGGCTAGGCCAGAGGCGGAGCTGTTGAGGAAATCGCGTCGGTTAAATTGAGATGAGTCGTCTGTATTCATTCCGTCTATCGCTTGGCCTGCAGGCGCAGCGCTCGACCAAGACAACTATTCAATTAGCGAGAAGCCAAGCCGGGTCAAGTTCATTTGAACTGAGTCGGACAAATCGGCATTGCCAAAAAGGCGCTCGCGGCGGAATATGCGGCATGCCATTGGTTATCAACGGTCAGACAATCGACGACGCTGTCATCGACCAGGAATTCTCCGCGATCAAGGCCCATTACGAAAGTTTGGGCTCGATGTCCTGCTGCGAGCGCGACGGTGAGTTTCGCGGCTACGCGCGCGACAACATCACATTCCGGGTGCTGCTAACGCAGGAGGCGCAACGGATAATTCCCACGCCGAAAACGGAAGATGTCAGCGAGGCGTATAACAAACTCAAGGAGGAGCACGGTGGCGGCGACCAGTTCTATGCCAGTGCCGGCTTGTCGCCGGAGCAGGACGAATTGATTAGACGCGACCTTAGCCTCAACCTGCAGGTAGAGACGCTGCACTCCGATGTCGGCAAGGCACTCCCGGTCCCGACCGAAACCGAATGCCGCCAGTTTTACGACAGCAACCTCGATCAATTCAGCGATGAGGACGAGGTCCGAGCCTCTCACATTTTCAAATCGATCCGCGAAGTCGAAAAGCGCGAGGCGATTTTCAAGGCGCTGTGCAAGGTGCGGCAACAGATCGTCGACGGAGCCAGTTTCGCCGAAGCAGCCAAAGTGAACTCCGACAAACCGGAGGAGGAAATCGATCTCGGCTTCTTCAAGCGCGGCGAGTTGATGGACGAGTTCGAGGTGGTCACGTTCTCAATGAAGGAGGGCGAGGTCAGCCCGGTGTTCTGCACGCAGAACGGCTTCCACTTGGCCAAGGTCACCGGACGCAAAGCCGGCCAGCCTAAGCCGTTCGAGTCGGTTCGTTCGGAGATCGAGTCGGAACTGACAGCTCAAAGGCACGATGCCAAACTGGAGGAACTGGTCGATGCGTTGAAGGAAACAGCCAAGATCGAATACACCGAACCCGGGGATGGGTTCGACGAACACGAACATGACTGAGCGCCGCATGTTATTGCCGTTTCAAGCTGTCGCCAATTTTTTTAAAAAGCCAAGCGGGCCAAAGTGCCCCGAGTGTGTCTCGGTCATCATCGATGACGCTTGCCCAAACTTGGATTGCCCGCTCAAGGTCACTGAATGGATCACTCGCTGGTGCTCGCCTGAGGCCCTCAACATCCCAGGGCTTGGACAACCGGAAGCGGAACAACTGGCCAAGCTAGGACTCGTGCTGCATCCCGGCGAACTGTACGGCCTTTCCCCAGGCGACTGGGCGCGGATTGAGGGTGTTTCTGCCGATCAACTTGACGAGATTCAGCGACAAATGGAAGGCAGCAAGTCGCCGAAACCAAGCGCACTGCTGCACGGTCTGCGTTTGCCGGGAGTGAGCGCGAACATGGCCAAGCGCTTGATCGAAGAGATCGGCAGCATCGACTCGCTGCAGGAAACCAAGCCAAACCGGTTTCAGGAAATCGACGGAATCGACGAGGCGATGGCGTTTGAGGTTTATCGGTGGTTTCGCGATTCGGTGAACAAGCAGGCGTTGAAGATGCTCGACCAGATAGGCTTCAACTTCACGGACTAAAGGTTGGCGACTTCCTCGGCGATTTGCACGGTGTTTAGCGCTGCGCCCTTCAGTATCTGATCCCCCGCGACCCAAAAGCTCAAGCCGTTCTCCATCGCACAATCGACGCGAATACGACCGGCTTGGCAGTTGTCCTGACCTGCCAACTCAAGCGGCAATGGGTAGCCGTTGCTAGCGACGTTGTCATTCAAGTCGATCCCCGGCGCTGCGTTGATCACCTCGCGGGCATGCTCGACTGACACCGGTTTTTCGAACTCCGCACTAACTGCGATCGAGTGGGCTCGGTACACTGGCACCCGCACACACGTAACGCTTGCCAGAAAATCCGGCAACCCCATAATCTTGCGCGACTCGTGAACCATCTTCATTTCTTCCTTCGTGTAACCGTTGTCGAGAAACTCATCGACGTGCGGCAATACATTAAACGCGATCTGGTGTGGGTAAACTTTTCGGCTCACTGGTTCGCCCTCGGCAATCTCGCCGACTTGGCGCTCAAGTTCTGCAATGCCCATCGCACCCGAGCCGGACACCGCCTGATACGTGGAGGCAAATATCCGCTTAACGCCGAACGCCTGATGCAGCGGAAACAACGCCATGACAGTAACGATCGTGGAGCAGTTTGGGTTGGCGATAATGCCGTTGTGCTTGGCAACATCGGCTGCGTTAATCTCCGGCACGACCAACGGCACCGAGTCGTCCATCCGAAACGCGCTGGAATTATCGACAACCACTGCGCCGGCCTCAACCGCAGTGGGAGCGAACTCATTGGAGATTCCGCCACCGGCGCTGAACAGCGCGATGTCCACCCCGTCGAACGAATCCCGGGTCAATTCCTGTACTGCGACATCCTCGCCTCGGAACGAAAGGGTTTTGCCGGCCGAGCGCGCAGAGGCAAGAGGCGACAGTTTGTTCACCGGGAAATTGCGTTTCTCGAGTGTCTTGAGCATCTCGATGCCCACCGCCCCCGTGGCCCCAACAACAGCAACATGCAAATCCTCTCTCATAAAAGGCAACGGACTGTAAGGCAGAATCAAATCCTGTCAATTGTCGGTATGTGATCACTCCTTTTGAGGCTGCCGAATGGGCAGTGTCTCCGACCAACTCTTCACGCCAATGATGGGAAGGGCGAAATTGAATACCTCCGGCCAAGCGGCGGTGTCGGCTTGGCGGAACACGTTGTAGATTGGTCGCACTCCGCCGTCGCGACTGCTTCGCAGGCCAAGGCGTAGGCCGCCTTCCCCCGGGTGGTCGACGTGGCGGTGCAGGATGAAGGCGTCAATCCCCTCGGTCTGCTTCACGCGGTAGTACGAATAGGCGTAAGCTGCCGCTTGGTCGCGTTCGCCGTTTTTGCCGCCGGTTGAGTGGAAACCCTGTTCGGACAGGATGACTCGCCTCGCCTTGCCGTTGTGCAGAAATCTCGGTTGGCGCAGAAACGCCGGGAGCATTTCAATGTTTTTGAAGGTGATTTTCTTTGAGTCGAACGATGCGGTTGCAGAGGCATCCTCCCAGGTTCTTGGGTTGAAAAGATTTTCAGGGTACGGGTGAAACGCAACGTGCCAATCGAAATCCCCCTCGGCCTTGGCAATCGCATTCAGCGTCTCGAGAAAATATTTCCCCGACATGCTTAGCTGCGGGTTGTTGCCCATTTGCGCCGACCAATGGTGATCCAGCGAGACGTACAGTTGAATGCCGGGGTGAATGCTGTGCGCGGCCAAGTGGGCGACTCGCAATGCCCTGTGGTATTCATTGACAACCTGTCGCTGGGGCATCTCGCCCAAATTATACCAATGCCAATGCGACTGCACTTCGTTGCCGATAATGAAGCGCTTGGCCAAGCCATGCCCGCTCTTGGGATTGGAGTAGCGGTCTGCGAGAAATTCGATCGCGGCTCGATACACCCGCACGCCCTCCGCGGTGGCGAGGTTGAACGCGCCCACACGGAACGGCGACTTGGCCAAGTCGGTGCCGGGATGCACCAGCGGACTTCCGTCACGAGTCCCTGGGATGCGATTGTAAATGATCAGCGAGTTGACGACGCCGGCATCCGTGAGGCGCTTCAGTTGCGAGTCAATGTGCGCGACGTAGTCCGCATGAAAGCACACGGTCTTGCCATCAACTTGCCGGGAGAATTGGCCGGAGTCGGTGCGCCAGTCCACCAACTGGTCGAGTGTGACATTCAACGCAGCTTGCTTGACCCCCAAGTGCAGCGCGTCGTCGATATCGACGATACATTGTAATCCTTTAATACTCTTGGCTTTTGGAAACTCAAACGAACGTTTTGCGATTGACTCGATATTACCAACCCAGCGAGCTTGGCCAAGCGGCTTGCCGATTGCCATGTCAACAAGTTGAAAACGGGACAAGAGGTTGTCACGCCCATCGACTAGGCGATTCACAGTTGCCGTCCAAACCCCATCGGCGAGATCCCAATCAAGGGAAAGTCTTTCACCTTCATCATTGCCCTCATGGGGTTGCAACAGCAACAGTTTCACATCTCCCTGGCTTGGGAACTGGGCTTCAATCAGAAACTCCTGGCCTTCTAACTGCACACGAACAACACCCGGTGTCGCCGCCCCAGCTTCGAATACTGAAAGCGTGGTATACACAGCAATAAATATGAATTTGAAAATATTCATATTCAAACCGATGAAATTGAAAACCGTTTGGTACTCTTGCTGGCGCATTGGGTCGTTCGTTTTTTAACGAATAGCTGCATGTACCCCGTCCGGGGGTAACGCCTGTCGCTTCGCACATTCACTATCGATCGAGTTACTCAAACTGGTCCAGAGCTTTCGTTAGTCTGGACGGGTTTATCATTTGCTCAATGTCGTAGTGTAAGTCAACGCTGGGACGTTGGGAGGGCGTAGCCGGACCGAAGGCCCTACATTGACTCTTTGCCTCTTCTCCAACTTCATCCTGTTCATACTCATTTGGCGTTATGTACCCCAGGGACCGATGAGGCCGCACATGATTGTACTTCCATCTCCAGTCCTCAATCACTACTCGCGCCTCTGTCAGGGTCCATAACTCTTCTCGATTCAGGCACTCCTCCCTTAGCCGCGCATTGAAA
>JABGZB010000241.1 GCA_018674955.1 Verrucomicrobiota bacterium
ACCGATCAAGGGCAGACCGCCAACGTCGAGAAACAACTTGTCGCCCCGGCCCATCCGGCTGCCGCTCCCGGCGGCGACAATGACAATGGAAACACCCGGCATAAACGCAGATCAGCCGACGAGGTCGTGCGCAACATGGCCATGGACATCGGTGAGCCGCATGTCGCGGCCGTCGAAGAAGTAGGTCATCTTTTTATGATCCATCCCGAGCAGGTGTAGCATTGTTGCGTGCATATCGTGGATCTCGAGTTTGTTCTCCACCGCGTGATAGCCGAACTCATCTGTCGCACCGTAAGTGATGCCCGGCTTGGCCCCGCCTCCTGCCATCCAAATTGTGAACCCGTATGGATTATGGTCGCGGCCGTTGCTGCCCTGCGCGAATGGCGTTCGGCCAAACTCGCCGGACCAGACCACCAACGTATCCTTTAGCATACCGCGTGATTTGAGGTCCTGCAACAGACCAGCAATTGGCTGGTCAGTGGCACGGGCGTTATCTCCGTGGTTTTTCAACAGCCCACCGTGGGCATCCCAGCGGTCGTTGCCACCAATACGCGGGCAGGTCAACTCGATAAAACGCACGCCCTTTTCCACAAGACGCCGAGCCATCAGGCACTGCATCCCAAATGTGCGCGTGTGCTCGTACTTGGCCTCGAGACCATAAAGCTTCCGGGTTGCCCCGGTCTCGCCCTTGATATCGATCAACTCAGGCACGGCAGCCTGCATGCGATACGCCATCTCGTAGTTGGCGATCGCCGACTCAAGTTCATCAACGTGACCCAGCCGGTCAAGCACACCCTGGTCGAGCTTGTTCAGCAGACCGAGCTTAACCTGCTGCGCCCCGGGCCGGCTTTCGCGCGGGCGGATGTCGGCCAGCGGTTCCTTGCCTGTCTTGAACACGGTGGCCTGATGGCTTGCCGGCAGGAAACCGTTTCCAAAATTGTCCCATCCACCGGACGGCACCAGGCCGCCGTTGAGCACCACGAAGCCCGGTAGGTCTGTCGCCTGCGTGCCCAGGCCGTAGCTCATCCAAGACCCCATGCTCGGCCGACCCTGCACACCGAAGCCGGTATGCAGGAAAAAATTCGCGCTGTTGTGCTCGGAGAACTTCGAAGTCATAGAGCGCACGACGCACAACTCGTCCGCCATCCCTCCGATGTAGGGAAAAATATCGCTGACAGTGAGGCCGCACTGACCGTATCGCTTGAATGCCCATGGCGACTTGAACGTGGTACCAATATTGTCGAACTGAGTCGGGTTAATCTTCGCCGAAAACGGTTTACCATGATCCTTATCGAGCCGAGGCTTGGGGTCAAAGGAGTCAACCTGCGACACGCCGCCGTCCATATAGAGAAAAATGACGTTCTTCGCCCGGGGCTCGTAATGCGGTTTATGCGGCGCAAACGGCGAACTCGACTTACCGTAAACTGGATCAGCCAAAAGACTGCTCAATGCCACAGCGCCAAAGCCACCGGCGCAGCGTCCCAACATCTCACGCCGGCTGATCGGTCGCGGCAGATAATTCTGGCATCCTTCGCTGTACAGTTTCATTTTAAATCAACGGATAAAGCAGCACTCACTCATCGCCCAAACCAGAGTGGGATCCATCGCAAAAAGGTTTATCACAGGTGTGCTTACAGGCGCACCACGCGACGGTTTTAGCCTCGGCGATCTCAACTTTCTCGGGACCAAATGATGTACCCTTGTGCGAACCGTCACAGAAAGGTTGACCAGCTGACTTGCCGCAAGTGCACCACCAGTAGGTACCGGGTTCAATCCTTTGTATGATCGGCTTGCGTTGGGCGATTGTTGGTTTATCCATAGCTCAGTTTATAAAAATAAATTCCTTAACATTGAACAGCGTGTGGCAGAGATCGGTGAGTGATTGCTTCAGTGAATCGTCTCCGGCAGCCTTCTGTCGTTGCTCAAAAAACTCTACCGCGACCCCGGCCTCCCATACCTCCGGGTCACGTCCGAACGCTTGCCAATACGCGCGGTTTACCAACTCGTTGGCGTCAGCGTTGCCACTCTTTAAAAGAGCATCAGCCCAAATGGCGGCCTGCTGATGCACAAACTCGTTGTTGAGCATGATGAGCGGCTGAGCTGGTGAGTTCGACACCATACGCCTGCCAATCGTGGTAAACGGCGTCGGCTTGTCGAAGGCAGTCAACATCGGCTGAAGATGATTACGGCGCACCTCGACATAAATGCTGCGTCGCCCATCACCGTCCATCGGGCCGCTACCGCCCGGGCTGCGGTTGGTCCGCATAAACGGCGTAATGTGCACCATCGGCCCCTTGCCAAATTGTCGCTTGTCGATACGGCCCGAGATCGCCAGCAACTGATCACGTATCACCTCTCCCTCCAAACGACGGATCGGCATGCGATGCAGCAGAGTGTTGTTCGGATCCACCCTGGCGCTGGCTATGTTCGGTTTACTCGACTGTCGGTATGTGCTCGAGAGCACAACCTGCCGAATCATGTCCTTCACCGACCAGTCGTGATCCATGATCTGCGACGCAAGATAGTCCAGGAGTTTCGGATGCGTCGGCGACTTGCTGGTCACGCCAAAGTTGTCGACTGTCTCAACAATGCCGCGGCCGAACAGGTGATGCCAAATGCGATTTACCGCCACACGCGAGACGAACGGGTTACCCGGATCGACCATCCTCTTGGCCAAGCCCATCCGGCCGCTGCCACGCTGGGGTCGGTCGGTCACGCCCAAAGCCTCAAGGAAGGAGCGTGGTACCAACTCCTTGGCCGGTGTGCGGTGGTTGCCCCGAACGAGCACTGGTTCGTCCTCGCCGTTGCCGTCAAGCAGCGTCAACGCCCAAACTGCACCAGGAATCATTCGCTCTATGTCCGACCTAGCCTTGTGATAGGAGGCAAACTTCGCCGCTGCTTGATCAAGATCAGCCTGTTTTTCGAGAAGATTATCGTGCCGAATCACCCAGTTGAGCAATTGTGCCGTTTCACGATCCGCCTGGCTGGCGGCACAATCGTTGGCCGCAGTCGTCAGCACCTTCGCCAAGCCCTTGGCCAAGTCGCCGCCGCTCTCGAGCAGCTTGGCCAAGCGTGAGTTAACTGGCTGCACGATCGGCGGTTCGCCGCCACCAAACTGCACGCGCTCAAGCGCAAAACCGCCTTTGGCTTTGAACTCCACATGCACGCGATGGCCGATGTAGTCTCGAACACGATGGCCGTGCCACTTCCACTCGTCGCCTTTGCTGTCAAGTTTCTGCCTCACGATCCCATGCAGCGGCCCGGCTATCTGCCGGTGTGAATTGACCGCAAGAAAAACATCCGCCTTCCCCTTGTAGCGATACCAAAGCGTGTCACCGTTCACGCCGAATGTGCGGGTGCGAATGATACCAGTGAAGCGGGTGCTCAATCCGTCACTGCGGGCCGCTCCGTTTTCGTTGAACTCCTTAATCGGGTGGTTTGTGTTGTCGCTAAAGACCGGTGTGCCACTCTCCATTGGCCCAGCTCCAAATTGCCTTCCACCTGTGAACCATTCCTCCGGATCCTGTGCACGACGATAATCGGCAATCATGTCCTCGGCGGTCCAGTCGCGTTCGCTCTTTACATAGTTGCGTTCGCCTTCCTCAACCGTAACGCTGACCTTGATCAATTTAGCCTGTGCCGCGGTGTCTGCCTCGAGTTTGCGCATCACGGCGAGGGCATCGGCTCGCGGTTGACCAAGCGCGACATGCACCACATCCCGTAACGGATCACCGGCATTGCCACGAGCCTTGCCGAGGTACCCGATCCAAGCCGCAAGCTTTGCAGGTTGAAGGTTTTTTCCATTGGCCGCTTTCTGCACGGTCGGATGCAAGGTGGTGTAATCGCCTGGCTTGGAGGCATCTCTGCCTTCGGGAATATTACGCACAATCTCCGCGGCAATCGGCAGATAATCGGCCAAGCGGCTGACCTTGGTTTGGACTGACGAAGCAAACTCATTGAGCAATCCGGCCTCACTGTCGGCGCGGAGCCCGGCCAATTTGTTATAGGCGGAATCTTGCGCCACCGGATCGGAGACATCCTTCAAGTGATAGCCGGAACTCTGCAGGTAGCCGGCGAGGGCGTAGTAGTCCCGGGTCGATATGGCGTCGAACTTGTGGTCGTGGCAGCGGGCGCAACCCACCGTCAGCCCAAGGAAAGCTTTGGAATAAACATCGATCTGGTTGTGCACGCGGTTGCACTCGTCACCCCGGATGTCCACCGGCGAGTGCGTGGCCTCACCCAGGTGCCAAAAGCCGGCGCCCTGCGCGGACTCGTTGCAGCGCGTGGCCGGGTCGATGCGGGGAGATTCAACCAAGTCGCCGGCTATATGCTCGACCACAAAGTTGTCGTACGGCACATCGGCGTTCAAGGCGCGAACAACGTAGTTGCGATAGCGGTACGCCTCCGGAATCGGATAATCCGCCTCGTGACCGCGGGTCTCGGCAAAGCGCACCAAATCAAGCCAGTGCTGCCCCCAGCGTTCGCCAAAATGCGGCGAGGCGAGCAAACGCTCGACGAGCGTCTCGTAAGCGTTTTGAGAGGTGTCATTGACGAACACTTCAACCTCCTCGGGAGTCGGAGGCAGGCCGATCAGATCGAAGTGCAGTCGGCGAAGGAGCGTGCGTCGCGTCGCCCGTACGCTGGGGGAAAGTTCGGCAGCCTGCAGCTTGGCGAGGATAAACCGATCGACAGCAGTGTTGGCCCAGTCCACGCCGCCCACCGACTCGACCGAAGGCGGCTGAATATCGCGCCGCACTGGCTGCCATGCCCAGTGTTCAGATTTACGCTCAGCGATATCAAATGCGTCTTTATCCGTAATGTCGGCCGTTTTGCCATCGCGGGGATCGGGCGCGCCCATCGCAACCCACTGGATCAACTTGTCGATAGACGCCTGCGGGAGCTTAGTTTTGGGCGGCATTTGCAGGTCACCGTTGTCATACGAAACCGCCTGGATCAACAGGCTGGCCTTGGGGTTGCCGGGAACGATCGCCGGGCCGACTTCGCCGCCCTTGAGCAGCCCGGCGCGGGTGTCGAGCTGCAGATCGCCCTTGGCTTTGCCGGCTTTTTGGCTGTGGCATTTGTAGCAGTTTTGCACCAGCAACGGCCGGATGTGGTTCTCGAAAAACTCGATTCCCGCCGGCTCAGCAGCAGCCAAGCCGCTTGGCGAAGCGGCGCAAGCCAAGCCAAGCGCAGCTAATCTTCGGAAAAAAATGCCGTCAAAAGTCATGAGAAGACCTGCCGAGACTACAAGAAGGTGGCTTTTATTCAAGGGATTGCTCAATAGACGACCAGAATAGGGCATGCTTGGCCAAGCGCGAAAGCGAGCGAAATAACGGAGAAAACGCCCAATAAACGCTTGCAATCAACCGCTCGACAACTAGAGTTCCCGCCCTTTTGCTGAGAGCCGAAATGAGCTTAGACCCCACACAACTGATTCTGCTCGCGCAGGGTCAACCCCAACCGCAAGGCAGCCCAATGGAAATGTTTGTTCCCATGATACTGATGGTTGTCATTTTCTATTTTCTGCTGATCCGGCCCCAGCAGAAAAAAGCCAAGGAGCATACTAAAATGGTGGACGCACTCAAATCCGGGGCATCGGTGGTCACGCGGGGTGGCGTGATAGGCACCGTGCAGTCGGTCAAGGATACCACCGTCACGGTGCGCTCGCTCGAGAGCAAGTTTGAGGTGGAGAAACACGCCATCGAGCGCGTCACCAGCGACAAGTCGAATTTAACTACAGACAACAAGTAACCCAAAACCGTGAAACGAAACAACCTAGCCCGATTCCTGTTCCTGCTGCTCATCTTGATTTGGGCCGGCACCGAGATGACTCCGCTCTGGGATCAACCCGGAAAACTGATCGAGGAATTCAGCAAAGCCAAAGACAGGGACGAGGCTTTCGATAAAGTAGTCGCCGATGCCAAGGCGAGCCATAAAGAGAACGACAGCAATGAGTTCGGTACCCTGTACGATGCCGTGGAGGAGTCCGGCCTGGCGCTGACCAATTATTTCCCGAAGATGAATTTCCGGGGTCAATCCCCCGACAACCGGCTGGTGCTGCAAAAACTCCAGAAACGGGTGGCCGGCCAAATCCAGCTCGGGCTGGATCTCAAGGGCGGCTCGTCATTCCTCGTGGCGATGGACACGAACAAGTTGGAGAACACCTCCGGCGCTCTCGCTCAGGCCGTGGAAGTGCTGCGTCGGCGCGTGGACTCTATCGGTGTCGCGGAGCCCGACATCCGGCCGTTGGGTGACAACATGATTATGATCCAGTTGCCCGGGCTGTCCGAGTCCGACCAGGCGGACGCCAAAAAACTGGTGACCGAGGCTGCGTTTCTGGAGTTCGCCCTCGTGCACAAGGATTCCCGCACGCTGATCGCCAACGATATCATCCCCGCTGGATACAAGAAATACACCAACACGCTAAAGGATCCTGACGGAGACCAGTACACCGAGGAACTGCTGATCGAGATCGAGAACAAATACGGCCTGAAAGGTGAGCACATCAATAGCGCCTCTCCCTCGCGTAATCCGCTCACTCAGGATCCCATGATTCTTTTCGGCTTTAACACCGAAGGCGCCACCGCAATGGGACGGTTAACCCAGCCGGATAACATCGGCAGGCAGATGGCAATCATTCTCGACGGCAAGCTCCTGTCCGCTCCAGCCCTGCAAGGGCCCATCACCAGCAACGGGCAGATTACGGGGGATTTCACCTCGGATGAGGCGGCCACCATAGCCAATGCGCTGCTCAACCCGCTCAAGGCACCGCTGAAAATTGAGGAGGAAATGAGCGTGGAACCCAGTCTAGGTGCCGACTCCGTGGAGAGCGGCTTCAAGGCGGCATTGTACGGCGTGATCGCCGTGGCGGTGTTCATGCTTATTTATTACTGGTTCTCCGGCATGGTAGCCAACTTCGCGCTGGTGCTGAACCTGTTCATCCTGATGGGCGTGATGTGCTACCTCGACGCAGCTCTGACACTGCCCGGCATCGCCGGCATCGTGCTGACGATCGGCATGGCGATCGACGCCAACGTGCTGATTTTCGAGCGCATCCGAGAGGAACTCAAGACCGGCAAGGGCGTGCAGGGAGCGGTCGAGACCGGCTACAGCAAGGCGTTCGGCACGATCATCGACGCGAACCTGACGACGCTCATCGTCTCGGTAATCCTGATGGTCATGGGCACCGGCCCGGTGAAGGGCTTCGGTGTCACGCTGACCGTGGGTATCTGCGCCAGCATGTTCACCGCGCTGGTGGTGACCCGGTTGGTTTTTGACGTGTTCAAGAATTTCGGCACCGGCCAGGGGCTGCGCCTGATGGATCAGCCGAAGTTCAACTTTATGGGCTTAGCAAAGTACGCATTTGTTATCTCATGGATTCTGGTGGCGGTTGGGATCGGGACGGGCATCAGCCGAGGCGAGGATGCCATGGGTGTGGACTTCAAGGGCGGCGACCAGATAACATTGGAGTTCACCGCCAAGAAAACTACCAAGGATTTGCGCGACGCGCTTGGCCAAGACAGTCAAATCCAGTACCAGGCTGCAAGCGGTGGCAAAACGGAGCGACTTCAGGTCACGGTGGGCTTTGGCAAGGGGGAAGAAGCTTACACGACACTCACCGAGCAGTTCGCTGACGCAGAGTTTAAGAAGGTCAGCCAGTTGCGCACTGGCCCGAGCATCAGCGGTGAGATTTTGCAGGGCGCGACTAAGTCGCTGTTGATCGCCCTGTTCGCCATTCTTGCATACGTCACGTTCCGCTACGAGTTCTCGTTCGCGCTGGGGGCCATCCTCGCGATCTGCCATGACGTGCTAATGACGCTGGGTATCTTTTTCATGTGGGGTGGCGAGTTGAGTGCGCCGGTGATGGCGGCCGTCCTCACGATCATCGGTTTCTCGATCAACGACACGATCGTCATCTTTGACCGCATTCGGGAAGACTTAAAACTGAATGTAAAAGGCACGTTCACCGAGATCATGAACAGCGCCATCAGCAAGACGCTGAGTCGCACGATCATCACCTCCGGCACCACCCTGCTGGCGGCGGGATCACTGTTCCTGTTCGGGGGCGGCGCGATCCACTCCTTTGCCTTCGTGCTTCTGGCCGGCGTGGTCACCGGCACGTTCTCCAGTATCTTCATCGCAGGCTCGCTGGTGCTCTGGAAAAACAAGGGAGAGAAGCCAAGCTTGGCGGACGAGACCGTGATCACGCAGCACAGTATTTCCACCTCGAAGGCCTGAGGTGGCAGAGACTTTGCCAGCCGCCGGGAGTATACACCTTGGCGGCTTTCTTTTTGCCCGCGCCTAGCGTACACCGCGCTTGGCCAAGCGCCACGCCACCGAGATAACCGGCATGATACTCGCCACCGCTAACGAAGCCGCATTGACCATCTCCCCGATGAGTTGGGTTTGGTTTGTCGGCGCGGTGCTGGTGTTCCTCGCGCTGGACTTGGGCGTGTTCCACCGCAAGGCCCACGCCGTGGGCTTTCGCGAGGCGCTGATGTGGACGGCTATCTGGTTCGCCATGGCCATGGCGTTTGCCCTCTTGCTGGCCCCGACGATGATCGGCGCCCAATGGGGTACCGATCACACCAAGCTCTTTATCACCGGCTACGTGGTGGAGTTGTCGCTCTCGATGGACAACGTGTTCGTCATCGCGCTGATTTTCACCTACTTCCGAGTGCCGCAGGAGTACCAGCATCGCGTCCTGTTCTGGGGGATCCTCGGAGCGCTCGTGATGCGCGGCGTGATGATCCTGTCCGGGGCGGAATTGATCGAACGGTTCCACTGGATCATGTACGTTTTCGGGGCGTTCCTGCTGTTCACCGGCATCAAGATGCTCTTTGTCGGCGACGAAGAGGTGGAGCCTGAGAAAAATATCCTCATCCGCTTGGCCCGCAGGGTTTACCCCGTGACAACGGAATTCGAGGGGCAACGGTTTTTCACCCTGCTAAACGGTCGCCGCGCGCTCACGCCGCTGGCCCTGTGCCTGATAATGGTCGAGACCACCGACCTGATTTTTGCGGTGGACTCCATCCCGGCCATCTTCGGCATCACCACCGAGCCGTTCATCGTTTTTACATCGAATGTGTTTGCAATTTTGGGTCTCCGGTCGCTCTACTTCGTGCTGGTTGGTCTATTGCAGCACTTTTGTTACCTGAAGTACGGCTTAGCACTCGTGTTGGTTTTCATCGGGTTCAAGATGTTGATCGTCCTTTGGGGCAGCCGACCCGAGTGGCTCAATTTTGAGGACAACCACGACAGCGTCCTCATCATCGTCGCGGCAATCCTCGGCCTGTCCATCGTCGCCTCGCTGTTTGCGTCGAAAAAGGAACCGGAAGAAACCGGGGAAGAGTAAGAGCCAAGCGCTTGGCCAAGCCGAGCCGCCGAAAGAATTTTTAGTAGTATGAACAATAATCCTGACAAACTGACCCGGACATCAAGGAGGGTTCGGACTCCAGCGTGAAATATCGCTGGAGCCTCGCACCCTCACAACCGCTCTTAACCGGCCAACTCTTTCGCGAGCTGCCGCTGTCGCCACTCATGGCCCAATGCCTCGTCAACCGGGGCGTCGCCAGCAAGGCGGAAGTCAGCGAGTTCCTGAACCCAAGACTCAAGTTGTTGGCCGACCCTTTTCTGATTCCAAACATGGATGCCGCCGTCGAGCGGCTCTGGAAGGCAAGGGAAAACAACGAGCGGTTGTTGATCTATGGCGACTACGATGTGGACGGCGTCAGCTCCACAGCGTTGCTCGCGGAGATGTTGACCGAGCTGGGCTGGACCGTGCAGCCGTATCTGCCCAGCCGCTTCGACGGCGGCTACGGCCTGAGCGCTGTGGCCCTGGAGAAATGCCTTGAAAAATTCGGCGTGGACATCGTGCTCGCCGTCGATTGTGGCTCCACTGCCGTCGAGGCCATCGAATTTCTCAACAGCAAAAAAATTGACGTCCTCGTGCTCGACCACCACCAGGTCAGCGTACCTCCGCCCGAGCCGCTCGCGATGGTCAACCCCCAGGTCAGCAACGACTACCCGAACTTTCAGGAACTCTGCTCCGTTGGGCTCGCGTTCAAGCTCGCCCACGCACTCGTCAAGCGCGGCCGACAGGAGGGCCTTCAAAAGGAGCGCGATCTCGACCTCAAGGAATACCTCGACCTCGTCGCCCTGGGCACCGTCGCCGACCTCGTGCCGTTGACCGGCGAAAACCGCAAACTCGTTCGCGCCGGCCTCGAGCAACTGAGCGAAACCACACGCCCAGGCCTCGTTTCCCTTAAAAAAATCTCCAATGTCTCCGGGACCGTCACCGTCTTCAATATCGGCTTCCACCTTGGCCCGCGCCTTAACGCCGCCGGCCGGATGGACAACCCCGACGCCTCGCTCAACCTACTCCTGGCCAAGGACCGTTACGAGGCTGAGAAAGCCGCTGAGACCCTGGACAACTACAACAACGAGCGCCGGAAAATCGAGCGCGATATCTCCACCCAGGCCGTCGAGAACGTCCGCGAACGCTTCGACCCTGAGAAGGATTTCGTCATCGTCGAGGGCAACATGGAGTGGCATCTCGGCGTCATCGGTATCGTCGCCTCCCGCGTCATGCGCGAGTTCTACCGGCCCACCTTCATCCTCGCCAGCGACGGCGACGGCTGGAAAGGCTCCGCCCGCAGCATCGACGGCTTCGACCTCGCCGAGGCCATGCGCGGCTGCGACGACCTGCTCAATGACCACGGCGGACACGCCATGGCCGCCGGTGTCTCCGTCAAGCCTGGCCGACTCGACGCCTTCCGCGAACGGATCAACGAGATCGCCAAGAAAACCATCTCGCCCGACATGTTCCAGCCACCGCTCAAGCTCGATGCCGAGACTGACCTGTCGGAACTGACACTGGTGCATATCGATGAGATGCGCCAACTCGAGCCGCTTGGCCAAAGCAACCCGGAGATCCAACTCCTCGTCGCCAGCCTCACTCTCTCAAGCCCCGTTTACCGCATGGGCCGCGACAAACAGCACGCCAAGTTCTGGGTGACCGACGATCGGGGCTCCTGCGAAGTCGTCGCATGGAACCTCAAGCCCGAGGACGAGCCGAAAGACACATTCGACATCGCCATCGCGCCGCAGATCAACGAATTCAAAGGCCGCCGCACCATCCAGCTGAAACTCATCGACTGGCGCCCCGCCAAAAACTGACCCGCGCTTGGCCAAGCGGCTATATTTCCACGCTGGCCATTTTGCGGATGCCGGCCCGGAGCGGCAGCCAACCGAGCAGGAATGAGCCTCCGAGGAACAGCGCCCAACCCAGACCGAAAATCACCGCCGAGCTGCCGCCGAATGCCCAGCGCGATGTCGCCGCCATCAGGCTCAGCATGCCAATGATGTAGAGGAAACTCAGCACAAGGCAGAGCGTGCCGCCGAAGCCGCTGACGATCTTGCTCGGGTTGTCCTCGCGGAAGTTCGGATACACCGCGCCAAGACCCACCGCCAGCGCGTTGAGCGTGAACGCCATCACGCCGACGGTCAGCGTGAAGTAGAGAATGCGCTCCAGCGGAATCGAGAGCATCGCGCATGACGCCCCCACCAGCGCCATCGTCACGCTCATCGACACGGCGGTGGAAAAGAGGAACTTGGCCATGAGCGTGCGACGCATCCCGAGCGGCGCCATACCGATGATCCAGATGCGTTTGCCCTCGAGCGAGATTTGCGGAAAGACGAAGCGGGTCGTCAACGTGGCGAGGTTCAGCGCGCACGCGCCGAGGTTCAGGTACGAGGTGAGGTCGATCCAAAAATCGCTCGTCAGCCGATGCGAGAAGTGGCGCAGATTCACGATGTACGCAATCAGCAGGCCAAGCAGAATCAGCGACTGCCCCCACTGCGATGCGTCCCGCAAAAAGGTGCGGACGTCCTTCACGATCAGCGCCCGCGTGTCGGCGCGCCCCCACCACAGCAGGCCGGCCAAGCGGTCGAGCAGCTTAGGCGCGAACGGCGCTTGGCCAAGCGCCGGTTTGCGCCGCCAGAATTTCCAGCCAGCCGACGAGCCGCTGCCCCGGCTGTTTACCGACGAGAGTGCCCCATAAAAAAACCCGCCCGTACGCGTCGAGGCGAGGTAGCCAAAAAACAGCGTGTGGCTCAGCAAAACCAAACCGAAAAATAGCGTCCCCATCAACGCGCCCTCGACCCATTGAGTGATCCCGCTCGACACCCAGTAGCTTGGCAGGAACGGGAACAGCGAAAACTTGGTGCGCGACAGCAGCCGGTCGACGACGTCGAGCACGCGCGTCTCGAGCATCTCATCTGTCACCGTCGCCGGCTGGAGCCACGAGCTAACAAAGACGATCAGCACGATCACCGCCAGCACGGCGGCCACCTGAAATGCCAGCCGATCCACCCAGCGAGCCAGCCCGATGGCCGCCCAACTGCCGAGGATGGCCGGCAGCACGACGAACAGCGCCACGAATAGCGGCGTCACGAAGTAAAAATGCCACGGCGCGTTGTAAGTCGTCCCGTACGCCGCCACGAGTGGCGCGATCAAAAACAAAAACGCCCACGACGCCAGGATGCCGGACTCGAAAACTTTCCACCGATAAATCACTTGATGCGGCACCGGCAGCGCCAGCAAAAACTGGGTTTCCTTGTTTCGGAAAAGGTTGGTGAAGTTGATGATGACGTTGCTGAGCAGCAGCAGAAGAAACAGAAACGCGAACAGCAGGAACATCATCCGCTCGATCAACACAGGCCCCAAGCCGGGGAAGCTCGAGGTGAACTGCAGCGCCTTGTGAAACAACGCGTACGCCAGCAAGGCGTAACTCAAGACAAACAGGCCCATTAGGAACGCATGCAGCCGGGACTGCGCCACCGCCGTCGCAAGCCGCCGCCAGCTTTGGATGCGGTTGACTCCGGCCAACAGTCGCCAGTGCGGGATGGGCTTCGCGTCGTTCACTGGTCGTCGTTGGTGAGCGACAGAAAAATCGACTCTAGCGTGTCATCCCGGTTCGCCGCCTGCAGTTCCTCGTGCGACCCGACGGCGACGAGGCGGCCCTTGTGCATGATGCCGATACGGTCGGCCATTTCCTCGGCGACGCTGAGTTGGTGGGTGGAGACAAACACCGTCACGCCGGCGTCGGCCTGTTCGCGCAGGATGTCCTTGAGCACGCGGGAATGGTGCGGATCCAGCCCGACCATCGGCTCGTCGAACACGACGACCTCCGGCGAGTGCATCAGCGCGGAGACGATGGCCACCCGCTGCTTGGTGCCGTGCGAGAGACTCTCGATCGGCTTGGCCAAAAACTCGCCGAGGTTGAACCGCTTGGCCAAGCGCTCGGACTTGACCTCCATCGCGACCTCCTCCATCCCGAACAGCTTGCCGGTGAAACGGAAAAACTCAGCCGGCGTGAGCTTGTCATAGAGGAACGGAAAATCCGGCACATAGGCCATGCGGCGGCGCGCCTCGATCGGGTTGGCACCGATGTCGAATCCGCAAATCCGCACCAAGCCGCTCGTCGGTTTCATTAACCCGGCCATGACCTTGATAGTGGTCGTTTTGCCGGCGGCGTTCGGGCCGAGGATGACGAAAAACTCCCCCGCTGGAACGGTCAGGCTGATGTCATCGACTGCCCGTAAATCGCCGAATTGCTTGGTTAATTGCTCGATTTCAATCATTTCGAAGACGCTTTTTGCAAGGGGAAATTTTCGTTGGTGAACTCCAGCTGGCCGGGGAAAGTGACCTGCAAAATCTCGCCCACCCGGCTCACCAAAATCGTGACGACTCGCTCGCCGGGCAGCTTGGCCTCGATGCGATAAATGCGAACGCGCGTGCTACCGAGCCGGATCGCGTCGTTGTACGCGGCCCACTCGAGGCCCAACTCGAGCGGCGCGCCGGTCGCTTGGGCAAGCGCGGCATCGAGCGGCAGCAACGGCTTGAGCAGCGGCGCGAAGACCGGCCCGGCGAATGACTCGAGCAATGCGGCGGGGTTTCGCAGTTGGCCAAGCGATTTCGTTCGTTCCCATTGGCCAAGCGCCCCGTCGTGTTTCACGCTCAGCACTTGGTTGGTTGCTGCCGCCGCAAACTCCCACGTGCTGGGCGGCAGGTCGATCGTGGCGCTGACGGCCTGCCAAGCGAGCTTCGCATCGAGCGTCGAGCGGAGAGTGAACCGCAACTTCGTCTTCAGCGACTCGACTTGGACTCGGCCATCGAGCACGAGGGTGTAGCCTTGGATCGACTCGACGCGCCCGACCGGCTGGTTGGTGCCGCTGAAGTAAACCTCGTCTGGGATGATTTCCCAATGGACGAAGCCAAGCGACGTGCCGTTTTGAGTAACCCGCAGATTGGAGGCGTCGGGTGCGTTGAAGATTTTGTCGAGCACCACGTCGTTGGAGACGTGGCTGCCGCGGCCTGTGTCGCCGTACTCGGCTCGCCACAGGAGCGCATTCATCGCCAGCCAAAACAGGAAGATGACTGGGAAGACCAACCGGCGCACGGCGATGGATTACGGGGTGCGCTTGGCCGGGATGTAAACGGTGACCCCCGGCTTGAGGTCGCGAGAGTTCCGCATCAGGCGCGGGTTGGCCGCTTTCAAGGCTGAGAACGAGACGCCGTAGCGCTTGGCCAAGCTGTAGAGGCTCTCGCCCACCTTGAGCGTGTGAGTCCGGTTCTGGCCGGAGCGGACACCGTAATTCGGCCTCGGAGCGACGCGCGGATTGGCGCGGGGATTCACGGACGGCGGCTGGTTGGCAGTCGCCACGGCGACCTCGGGCACGGCGCTGCCGGCTTGCTGCAACCGGCCGCGCATGGCCTCGACCTGGCTCCTGAGGTGACTCTTTTCGCTGTTGGCCTTAGCCAACTGGGTGCGCAGCGTGTGGATGGCATTGATCTCCGAGGGCGGAATTGGCGCCATGGCGATGTCCTTGGCGATCTCCTTTTTGCAAACCTTGATGAAGCCCTCAATGTTGCTGGCGTGGCTGGAGTCCTGTTGCAGTTCAAGGTGCTGCTGGAAATGGTAGCAGGCCGAGACGTAGTTGGTTTTTTCGTTGCTGGGCTCGTAGAAAATTAGCCCCAGCTCAAAGTGAGCGGCGGCGTTGCCCGGATTGTTGGCGAGCGCCTTGCGGAAGGACAGAACCGCGCCGTCAATGTCCTTGCGGGCCAGGCGGCTTTTCCCACGCACAAAATCGGCGTCGTCCTCCATTCGGGAACCGCTCCCGCTCGTTGGTTCGCAACCCACCACCAAGGCCGCCAACATCGCCAGCATCACCGTCCGCCCAAGGCCGAGCCATAACTTCATGGGCGAAAACTAGACAGGAACCGCCCCCAAAGCAACCCAAGTTCGCCTCGGCGACAAATCCCCAATCCGCGCTTTTGCTTCGGCGTCGCAGCCCCTACACTCACGCCCGTGCCGCGCAAGGACATGTCATCCGGATCTCTTCCAACTTGGGCGTTTCCAGTCTTTGGGGTTATGTTGCTTACGGGTGCCCTTCTTTTGTTGCTGGCACTCCACACGTTTAATGCGGGCGATCTCGCCTCGAACAAGATACCCCCGAACGATCCACCCGAGAACGCCATCGGGGCTGCAGGGGCACGCATCGCCGACATCGCTTTTTTCCTGACCGGCTACGCCGCGCACATGATCCCTTTTTTGGTGATTATATTCGGCGCCAGCCTCGTCACACCCTACTTCGATCACCTGCGCCACAAATGGAAGGGCTGGGTGGCCGCACTCGTTTATATGGTCAGCATTATGGGCCTGTTGGAGGTCTACAAAGATGGATTCAAGGTCCTGATCGACGACAAAGGCATGCCCAGCCTGGGCGGTATTTTTGGGATGGGCATTCATTTTCTGTTCCAATGGTTTGGTGTCATCGGCTCGACCATCATCTACTCCGCCCTGCTGCTCTCCAGCCTCTATTTTCTGACCAACCTTCAGCCGGTCGAGATTTGGCGCTGGATGGTTGACGCGTGGGATAATTGGCGTGACCGGCGTGAGCAAACCGGCTTGGTCACGGGCGAACCGTACCGAAAATCAACCCAGCGCAAAACCAAGAAGCTTGAGCGTGATCTTCAAAAGCAGAAGAAAGCCATCGAGCAGGAAATCGAGCAGACCGCCGTTGAACTGGTGGCCGACCGAGGGCTCGGCGCCGACCTAAAGCCGGTGCCCAAGCCGACCGTTCGCGACCTAAGCGTGCTCGACGCGGAACAACAGAACAAGGCCGAGGCTGGGGCCGAACCGGATCCGGACGAAGTCGAGATGGGCGTGGTCATCTCTGCTGAGGAGGTCATGGCTTCCGGCGACGAGGCCAAGCCCGAAAAACCGAGCGAACCAAACGGCCCCACCGAGCACAAGGCCGCCAGCACCGACGACATCCTTGGCCAAGCGGACGATACGACAGCCGGCCAAGCCAAGCCGACCGACACGCCGACCAAGCCCAAGCTGCCCCGGCGCTTGGCCAAGCCGAAGGGATCGGCAGTAGTCGCCAAGACGCCCAAGGTCCAAGGCTACAAGCTGCCCAAGTCGTTGTTGCTCGACAAGCCAGAGCCGTCCACCGCCCCCACCGAGACCCGCGAGCAACTCCTCGCCAACGCCCGCCTGCTCAAGGACACACTGAAGCAGTTCAACATCGACGTCACCGAGGGCGACATCACCAAGGGGCCAACCATTACCCGCTACGAGTTGCACCCCGCGCCCGGCGTCCGACTCGAGCGTATCTCCGCCCTGGCCAACAACATCTCCGCCGCCATCAAGGCCGAGCACATCAACATCCTCGCCCCCGTGCCCGGCCGCAGCTCCGTCGGCATCGAGGTGCCCAACCGCATCAAGACCAAGGTCCTCTTCCGCGACATCATCGACTCGCCCGAGTGGAAAAAATCCAAGGCCAAGATTCCACTCGCACTCGGCAAGGACGTTTACGGCAAGCCGATCGTCGCCGACCTCGCCGAGATGCCCCACCTGCTCATCGCCGGTGCCACTGGTTCAGGCAAATCGGTCTGCATCAACTCCATCGTCGCCTCGCTGCTCTTCCGTTTTTCGCCGGAGGAACTGCGCTTCGTAATGATCGATCCCAAAGTCGTCGAGCTACAGATTTACAATGGCCTCCCCCACCTCGCCGCCCCCGTGGTGCACGATCCCAAAAAAGTCATCCTCGCGCTCAAGTGGGTCGTCAACGAAATGGAAAAACGGTACCAAATTTTTGCCAAGGTCGGCGCCCGCAACATCGCCGGCTTCAACTCGCGCACCAAAAAGAAGCCGGAAAAACCGGATCAGCCCGAGTTGCCGCTCGACGAGGGCGAAGGCTTCGCCGTCGAGATGGACCAGGAAATCAGCGTGCCCCGCGATGAGGAAATCGAGATTCCGGAAAAGCTCAGCTACATCGTCGTCATCATCGACGAGTTGGCCGACCTGATGTTGATGGCCAAGAACGATGTGGAAAACTCCATCGCACGTATCACGCAGATGGCACGAGCCGCCGGCATCCACTGCATCGTCGCGACACAACGGCCCAGCGTCGATGTCATCACCGGCGTCATCAAGGCCAACATTCCCGCCCGGATCGCGTTTCAGGTTGCCGCCAAGGTGGACTCTCGCACCATTCTCGACGCCATGGGCGCCGACAAATTGCTTGGCAAAGGCGACATGCTCTTCCTGCCGCCCGGCACCTCCAACCTCAGACGCGTCCAGGGCTGCCTCGTCACCGACGATGAAATCAACCGCATTGTCGAGATCGTCAACAACCAAGCCAAGCCAAGCTACGACAAGGACATGGAGCGCCAACTCGAAGCCCCAGCCGCCGGCAACGGTGGCAACGGCGGTGGCATCGACGAGGACGAAGATCTCATCCTGCAATGCATCGAGGTCATCCGCGTCGAGCAAAAAGCCAGCGTCTCACTCATGCAGCGCCGTCTGCGCCTGGGCTACACCCGCGCCGCCCGTATCATGGACGAAATCGAGGATCGCGGCCTCGTCGGCCCCAGTCGTGGCGCCGAGCCCCGTGAAATCCTCTTCGACGTCGGCGACTAATCCCTCGCTCGGCGGCGCATCGCTACGAAAAGCGCGATGCCGATGGGGACCAAAAACAGGCTGAGCTGCTGACCCGGCTTCATCCAGCCAAGCCACAGTTGCTCCGCCGGGTAGTCGCCCCGGAAAAACTCGACGGCGAAGCGGTTGAGCGAGTAGCCGACGAGGTACACGGCGAACACTTGCCCGTCAAACCGCTTGCGCCGGTACAGCCAGACCAAGCCGCCGTACAAGGCCGCGTTCAGCAGCACGGAATAAATCTGAGTCGGGTGAACGTGCACCGAGTGGGCGGCGTCACCCGGCGCTTGGCCAAGCGCGTCGTATGCGGGACTGTATGCCGGAAATTGAACAGCCCAAGGCAGGTCGCATGCGGCCCCGAAACAACAGCCATACATCAGGCAGCCCAAGCGGCCAAGCGCGTGGCCAAGCGGGATGCTCGGGGCAAAGGCATCGGCGATTTTCCACAGCGGCTGCTTGCCGTGGAAACGGGTGTAAAGAATCACCGCCAGCGCCGCTCCGATGAAGCCTCCATAAAACACCAGCCCGCCGCCCCGAAAATCGAGCACCTGCCAGAGCGGTTTCCCGGCGTATAGGGCATCCCAGTAAGTGACCACGTGCATTGCCCGCGCGCCAAGCATCCCGGCAATGATTATCCACACGCCGAGATCGGAGATGGCTTTGCCGTCGAGTTTGTCGAGAACGCACCGGCGGCTGGCAGTCCAAAGCCCGGCCATAAAACCACCGGCGACGAGGATGCCGTACCAGTAGATTGCGAAGCCGCCGATCTTGAAGGCAATGGGATCCATTTCGCCGCTCAGCGAATGGTGTTGGTGACCACGGTTTGACGGGGCGTGGTTTCATCCACCAAGCCGGGCGGCATCGGGGGCGTGGCCTGTTTCCCGAAGCCCGGCGGCAACGGCGGCATCCGCGTCACGAGTGTCCTCCACTTTTTGCGCTCGCCCTCGTTCATGTCGTTCCACCGCTCGGTGTTGCGGAAGAACCCGGCTCGCTCGCCTTGCGACATGTTGGTCAGTTTCTCGAACGACTGGATGACCAACTCACGCTGGGCGCGGGACAAGTCCTTGAACTGCGCAAGGCTGGCCTCCATTCGCGCCCGCTCCCGGCTCGACAGGTGGCTCAGGGCGCGTTCCTGCTCGGCAGCCGGCATGTCGAAAAACTGTTGAAACTGGCGAGTCATCCGGCGGCGATCCGGTTTAGGTTTTTCACGCCAAGTCGTGATGCGCTCCTCGAGCCCCTCGCGCAGGCGGGTCGGCATTTTTTCCATGTGATTCGTCAGCGCAACGCGTGACTGGCGGCCATGCCCGAAGCTGGAGAGGTAGCGGAAAAACGACTCGTTCTTTAGCAGGTCGGCACGGACGCCGGCGTCGAGTTGGTCCCAACCAGTCAAACGTCGCTCGATGTCGGATCGGTACCGCTCCGGCACAGAGGCCAACCGCTTGACCCGGTCGGTCTTCGCCATTTTCATGATGGGCATCAGGTGCCAGCGGAAATCCAAAGCGTCGAGTTTACGGTGACACTCCGCCTCCGGCATGGCGGCGTATTCACGAATCTTAGCCTGCACAAGTTTGCGATGACCCTCGGAGGATATCTTGAGTTTGCCCACCTCCGCCTCGCGCTCGGTCTCGGGCAGCGAGACGATTTTCTTGAAGACGGCAAACGGCGAGTCGGCAGCCAGCGCACCGGCGGTCGCGCCCAATGCCAATATCGGCACCAGGAGCAGTCGGGCAACTATGACTCGCATTTTCATGAAGTTACTTGAGGGCGGCCCAAAGCTCCTCGTCGATCGGGTCGGCCTGCGCGATCGCCTCGATGGCCTCAAAGTCAGCCAAAAAACCGGGGGTGAACTCGGCGATGGCCGCGACGGCCGCAGCCATCTCGGCTCGGCTCTGGTTGAGGTGCGATTGGTAGCCAATACCGCCGAGTACCATGGCGAGCGTTGCGGCAGCCGCGATTTGAATAGGCCGAAACTGCGGCGACAGGAGCCTCTGCCACCACGCTTGGCCAAGCGCCGGCTGGGCCGCCTCGGCGCGGCGGATCTCGTCCAGCACGCGGGCGGCGAAATTGGTCGCAACGGGCTCGTCGGGCAGCGCGGCCAGCAGGCGGTCGAGCGCCTCCCACTCGGCCTGCTCGGCGGGGTTCGCGGCCAACCACCGCTCCAGCTTGGCCAACTCGCCGTCGGTCAAGTCCCGCTCGCTGGCGGCTTGCAACAGGTTATCAAACTCGGATTGGTTCATTGTCGCCTTTTCTTAAAAACCAAGACTTCAAAAAAGTTTTGCCGCCCGGTCATTTTTTTTGCCATTCGCCTGATTTCAGATACGGTTTCAGGCGGTTTTTGAGCACCGCACGCCCCCGGAAAATGATCGATTTCACCGCCGTCAGCGAGATCCCGCCCAGTACATCGGCGATTTCCTCGTAGCTCACGCCGCCCTCGCGGCAGAGCAGCAGGGCGGTGCGCTGTTTTTCCGGCAGATCCATCAGCGCCTCCTCGACCTTGGCGCGCAACTCGCCGCTCAGGGCGGCGTCGGCCGGGATCGGGCTGGAACGATCCTCCACCACGCGCAATGGCTGCGACTCGTTGTCGGGGCGCGGCTC
>JABGZB010000242.1 GCA_018674955.1 Verrucomicrobiota bacterium
AGGAGCGAACCATCAGCGCGCTCAGCACCTTGGCCAAGCGGGTGGACGTGATGGTGTTGCTCGAGCAAGGGGACGAGGCCGACACCGGCGTGCTTGACGGGGGCGTGCTCGATGCGCTTGGCCAAATCCGACGCGACAATCCCGATCTGCTCATCCTCGCTGACAGTCGACGGGGGCTGGGGCACTTTCCCTCCGTTGGGTTGAAAATGAACCGGGAGGAGTTTGCCGTGCTAACCGGCGGGTCGGCGGACATACCGTTGGTTGAACTATGCGCGGCGATTGGGCGCTTGGCCACGGAGCGGGGCCAAGTGGTGTTCGTGAGCCTCAGCGAGGAAGGCATTGCCGGTGCCAAGCCGGGGGAAACACCGGAGCACGTGCCGTGTCTGCCTCTGTGGGGCGAGATCGATATCGTCGGCGCAGGGGACGCGGTGATGGCAAACTTGGCCATGGCCTTGGCTGGTGGCGCAGCGATTGTCGAGGCGATGAAATTTGCAATGGCCGCCGCTTCGGTGGTGGTTCATCAACTCGGCACAACGGGCACGGCAAACTTGGGGGAGATTCGCCCCTTGGTTTGCGCTCACTGATAGTGTGGCGGCTTTGTGATGTTGCCCTTGATGGAGTCTATCTCTTTTGTCTCCAAGCCGGCGGCAACCCGGTTTACCTGGGTCTTGAGTTGCTGAATCGTTTTGTCATGCTCGATGATGGTTTCGTTTAGGGACGCCACGAGCTGTTCCAAATGCGTTAAGCCGAACTCGATGTTGACCAGCCGTTCTTCATGCGACATGGCGAAAGGCTACCGCAAGAGGGGCGGGGAATCGATAGCCGATCCGGGTCAATCTTTATCTCGGTCTGATTTTCCCTGACTTTTTATACGTGCTATACAATAGTTGTTTTTTTGAAAATGAATTTGGATGACATAAAGGAACTGAAGAGATGCCTCGGCTTCGGTGTGAACCTGAACTCGGACGAGGATAGGCAGCGCTTGACCGAGGTGATTAACGCCAAGTTATGGTTTCGCGGCCAGCCGACCGTTGGCAAGGGGAGTGAGTTCAGTCTCCTCAAGACCAGCAAGCATCTCTTGGCAAACTTGCGGGAAAAGAATCGCTTGCTGGCAGAGTACCACTGCCCGGCGGATGCGCGGATTCAGGATTTCCTGGATCGCACTCTTGCCGATTGCGATGTTCCCAAACTTCCGACTAACGCCCTCCAATTGGAGCACCACGGCTTGGCGCGCACCCTATCGCTCCCGCCCGACAAGGACTCGTATACATCGGAGCATGTTGACTCGTATCGGATCGAGCAGGGGGTGCTGCACAATCCAAGGAGCGATCGTCGCACGACCAAGGGCGTGTTTCACATCGTGGAAGGTGGGTTGCCGATTCCTCACGACAAAAAGCAGGTTTCCAAGGCCGTGTTTGCCGCGCTGCTTGGCCAAGCGCTCTCTCCGCCGGATAGCGTAATGGAACTCCCCTTTACAAGTTCGCAGGAGGATCGGGCAAGGTTGTTTGTGTCCTTACTGCTACGCCCCGTGGTCACGCCCGAAGTCCGTGGGGTTTGCGAGGAACGCTCACTCGAGACCCGTTTTTTTGCGCCGGGAAGCTTGGTTTCCAACTTAGATTTCGTAGAGTCGATTTTCGGCAACGCTGGCGATCCGTACCTCAGCGAGAACGATGCAGCGCTCGATCCGGCGCACTGGACCGGCCACACCGGGTGCGTGGTGCTTGCGCCGCACCTTGTTTTGCTGGGCAAAAAAGAACTGGGGTTGCCTCATGTCTCCGAGGCCACCGAGCGTCAAAAACGCGACGGCATGTGCTGGGACTCTGAGGAGGAACGCTACAACGATGGCGGCGGATTCAAGGTGGCTTGCCGTGACGCTTCCGGCGTAATGGTCACGCTGATCGCCGACAATTATTTTGGCTACTGCAAAAAGGAGGTGAAAACCCAGATCAGTTTTTCCGCCAACCTGCTGGGGAACGCCGAGGAGGAACACGCTGGCGGCGCGATCGCTTATCCCCGATATGACTTGGGCGAGGAATTCCACCTGAGTGATTTCGTCAAGGAGGTGAACCATACCTTCGCCGAGGTGACGCAGTTGTGCGGCGACCTAATGGATTTCCAGCCGGAAGGGTATGCCATCGACAAGCGGTTTCCCAACATTCAATACATCCCGGAGGATTCCAGTGTGCGACTGAGAGAGCAGAGTATTTCCTGGTCGAGGGAGGGCGTCGCCCAGCGTATCCGGTTGTCGCCGGACATCACGTACGTCCTGCCGTCGGGCTATAAGGTTTCGATGGTGCGCCGCTCTGTGGGCGGGCACTGGCGTCTCGTCGGTAATGCTGCCGAGGGCGTTTTTTGTCACAAACCATGCACTGTCTCCGGTGGCGGCAAGTCGGAAATTTCCAAGTCGATCCGCGACGCCATTTTGGCTGGGCCGGTGTTTGTCGCTGATTTCCAGGGGGATATGGCTTCGGCTGAGAAAATCCTCGAGCGGGATTTCTCGGACCGGTTTAAGAATCCTCCAGATGTGAAACGGGGCCGAGGCATTCTGGATGAGCGCCGGTCGCTTGGCTCAGTGATCAAGCTGCTGACGCCCAGTCGCGCCTATACGGATGAGTACAACGAGTGGCTTGGCACCATCCCCATGCATGTGAGAGATCTTATTTTTACGGTCAAGCGATTTTACCAGTCGGAGTGGGAGGGTGATTGGGGGCGGCACTTTTCGGTGGACGCAGTCAACGGCCATCCAGGGAAGGAACTCAAGTACAAGCATCAAAAACTGGTGGCCCAGTATTTGCGCGTCGGCTTCACCGGCGACGGACTTTGGCGGACGTTCACGCTGCGAAAAGATTTTATCCCCTCGGTCAAGTTGCAGCGTGAGGATGATATTTCCGCCAGCACCGTGCTGCCGTCGAGCGATCTACCGCACCTCAAGAAGGGTGAACATCGGCCTTCGCTCAAGTTCGCCACCAACTGCGAGTACCGTTTCTTCCAACGCCCCGATGATGCGGTGCTGCGGGGGTACGACAAAAATGCCGAGGCGGACTTTTGCCGACAAAATCTTTTTGCCTCCAATTATCATCCGCTCTCAAGACGGGAGGCTCGGGATGAGGTCGACGACGCGCTGCAGTTCGGGCAATACACCGCGAAACTTCAGGAGGTTTTTCGCGGCTTTCTCGACGACTCCAATCGGCGCGAGTTCATGGCGTCATCGGCGTTGCCTCGAATCGTGGACGGCAAGCCGACGAAGAACCCGCGCTACCTGCAAAACCGGCCCGATGTGGAGGACGCGAAAGGGCGCTACCTGGCAAACATCGGTACGCGGCTTTACCGTCGAGTGCCCCTTGGCCAAGCGGTGTTGAACCCCGTCGATGCCGTCCTGGCCGGGCGCCGTAACAACCCGGCCAACGCTCAGTCCGGCATCCGGGCCTTGGCCGTTTACGGGCCGATCCATTATCAGGAACTGCCGGAACTATTCATGGACTTCGTCAGCTCGCTTACCGGCAAATCCCCGTCAACGACCGGCGCCGGCTCGGAGGGCGCACTAACCAAGGGGCCGTTCAATGCGCTGCTGCCGGTGGTCGACCTGAACATCGCGCTGGTCAGTTACATGCTAACGAGCGACGACTGCTTCACCTCCGCCGCAGGTTACATTGGCCCAAAGTACCGCGTGAACCACGACATCAGCCTGTTGATTCCGGAACTTTGGGCACGCATGTCGGCGGGGGAGCGCCGGGCGGATTACCTGATCAGGGAAGAGTATTTGGAGAAAGTGGATGATTTCGATCACGCCGGTCGATCCATTTTGGCCGGCCGACTTGGCTACCGGATTACGAGCCGGTTCGTACTCGATTTTTTCGGCCGTATTTTCACCAACCCTGACTCTGTTATTCCGGAGGACATGCTCAAGCCGGAGTTGCAGGGGATCGACGATTATGTGGATGGCGTCAACAACATCGTCGAGACCCAGCAACGAATCGCCGGGCACTATTTTGAGGATGGCTCCATCGATGATGCAATTCCGCCGCTGCGGGCACTGCTGCACATCATGGCGCATGGCGAGTTCGAGGGCAAAACCGTTGCTGACCCGGAGATACGCAGCCTGTTCGATTGCGAAAAAGTACGCGGGCAGCATTGGTACCAAGATCGGCTCAAGGCCAAGCAGGTGCGTGATGTGCGTTATCTCGAAAACCAAGCGGCCTACATGAAGACGTTCCTAGAAAAGGAAACCCATCGCGAAGAGGCCGGTCGACTCGGCTTGGCCAAGCGCTTGTGCAAGGTGGAGGACGAACTCACGTTTGCCATGAGCAGTGATTACATCGGCTCTCTAGACGGCACGATCGGCCTCGATTGTTCGCTTGAACAATCAGGAACAGCCGAGGGTGATAAGGGGGAAGATGGCTCCTGAGCAGGGACTTGAACCCCGAACCTATTGGTTAACAGCCAACCGCTCTACCATTGAGCTACTCAGGAACTCTGAGGGCGGGAGAACTTAGCGAATGACCCCAAGGCTAGTCAACAGATTTCGCCAACCAATTTGCATTATCACCGGCTCAAGCGTGATTCGGATGCTCTTGGCTTGAGTTCTACTCGTCCAACCGCCATACCGGTCCTGTGCAGTTGAACCCACAAGCCGCCGCCAAAGTTCTGAATGCGGCAACGTCGTTGCGCCCGAATCTCGGCATCGTGCTGGGCAGTGCCTTCGGCCAAGTGGCGGAATCAATCGAAGCCGACGCAACCATTGGTTTTGCCGATCTCCCCGGATGCGCTGCATCCAGCATCGAGGGTCACTCAGGTCAGTTTATTATCGGGCGACTGGGCGGCGCGGACGTCGTGGTGCAGTCGGGCAGGTTGCACTACTACGAAGGGTACTCGATGGGTCAGGTGACGTTTCCGATTCGTGTAATGGCCGAGTTTGGGGTCAAGAGCGTTTTGCTGACCAACGCCGCCGGTGGCATTGCGGCTGACTTGGCAGTCGGCGACTTCATGCGCATCACCGATCACATCAACCTGATGGGGGCGAATCCGCTGCGAGACGAAGCGGCGGGCGGGCTGCCGGGCTTTGTGGACATGTCTGAGACTTACTCCGGGCCGCTTGGCCAAATGCTTGGCCGGGCCGCTGCCGACTGCGGGATCGAATTGAAGACAGGTGTCTTCGCGGCAGTGTCCGGGCCAAGCTACGAGACGTCGGCAGAGATTCGAGCGTTCGCAACACTGGGCGCCGACGCCATCGCCATGAGCACCGTGCCGGAAGTGATCGTCGCCCGCCAGATTGGCCTCCAGGTTGCCGGGTTGTCGTGCATCACCAACGCCGCCGCCGGCTTGGGCAAGTCGCCAATCAGCCACGGGGAAGTCCTCGAGCAATCCCGCCAAGCGAGCAACCCGGCCACGGGTCTGCTGATGCGATTTTGCGAATTAACCTGTAAATCCTGATGAACTGTGTTCGTCTGCGTCCGTTTTTAACGTGTCACTAAAATGAAGTTTGCCATTTGCAACGAGGTTTTTGAGGGGTGGGCGATTGGTGATTCCATCAAGTTCGTCGCCGACACGGGTTATGATGCGATCGAGATCGCACCGTTCACGCTGGCGCAGTACGTGACCGATGTGTCGGTGGCGGAGCGGCATCGGATTCGCGCCGTTGCCGCCGACAACGGCATCGGAATCTCAGCGGTACACTGGGTGCTCATCAAGACCGAGGGCATGTACATGACTCACACCGACCCGGCGGTTCGTCGCAAAACAGCGGATTACTTTTGTGAGCTAGTGAAGTTTTGCGCTGACCTCGGCGGCGAGGCGATTGTCGTCGGCTCGCCGAAGCAGCGAAACCTACTTCCCGGGGTCAGCTTTGAGGAGGCGTGGGAGTTAGCGAGGGAGACGTTTGTTCCGTCGGTCAAGTTGGCGGAAGACAAGGGAGTGACGATTTGCTTCGAGCCGTTGGCTCCGTCCGAGACGGATTTCGTGAACACGGCGGCGAAGGGTATCGAGTTCATCCAGCAGTTCGACAGCAAGGCATTCAAAATCATTCTCGACGTCAAGGCGATGTGTTCCGATCCCAAGCCGATTCCGGATATCATCCACGACTCGTATCCGGATTTCGCCTACTTCCACGCCAACGACGCCAACCTCAAGGGGCCGGGATTTGGTGATGTTGATTTCAAGCCGATCTTCGGTGCGTTGAAGGAAGTTGGCTACGATGGCTTCGTGTCGGTAGAGGTGTTCGACTTCGAGGAAGGCCCAGAGACGATCGCACGCGAGAGTCTGCGCTACATGAGGGAAGCCTCTGCGTAAACCAAGCGCTTGGGCAAACGGCTATTGGCGAGCCTGCAACTCGTAGTTGAGGACGGCGAGGCAGTAGATGGCGGCGGTCTCGCTGCGGAGTACGAGCGGCCCAAGCGTGATCGGCAGGGCACCGGTGCGGATGATGTTGATTTCCGCCGGCGTGTAGTCGCCTTCCGGTCCGACCCAAATCGCCAGTTTGCTCGGCGCTAGGCCGTGCTCGGCGGCGTGGGCGTCGATGTGTTCGCGGGGGTGTTTTGAGTCGGGTTGCAGCGTGGCGATTAGAGAGAGAGCGGACTGCCGTGCGTCAGCCAAGGCGTCCTTGGGTGTCATCGGCAACTCGAGTTTTGGCAACCAAGCGGAGCCGCATTGCTTGATCGACTCGATGCAGATGCTGCGCCATTTTTCGACCTTGGCCGCTGTCTTGGCGTCATCCCAATCCGGCACGGACCGATCGGACAATACCGGCACGACTCGGTGCGCGCCGAGTTCGGTGGCTTTTTGGACGATGAAATCCATCGCCTTGCCCTTGGCCACAGCTTGATAAAGCGTGATCTCAAAGGGCAGGGGAGGCACGCTGTTTTCTTGGATGATCTCAAGCGTTGTCGAGTCGTTGCGAACTTCTGCCGCTTGGCAGAGTAGTTCCTTCCCCGCGCCGTTCAGCACGACAACGCGGTCGCCTTCGCGCAGGCGCAGTACGGAGCGTGCGTGCTTGGATTCCGCCGGGGAGAGGCGAAGCGGGTTGTTGTGGCAATCCGCTGGGGGAATATAAAACCGATGCATTTAGCAGGAGTGTGACTAGGTGAAAAACTTCTTGGCCTTCTCGAAGAAGGAGCCGCGTATGGGGTTGACGCGGTCGTCACAGAGTTCGCCGAACTCGGTGAGCTTGGCCTTCTGCTCCGCGTTCAGTCGGGTGGGCACCTCGACGATGACGCGCACATGCAGGTCGCCGTGCCCGTAGCCTTGCACGTTTTTGACGCCTTTGCCGCGAAGGCGCAGAATTGTTCCGGACTGGGTTCCGGGCGGCACATTGATTCGAGCGCTGCCGTTCAAGGTGGGTACTTGAATCTCCGAGCCAAGCGTTGACTGCACAAAGCTAACGGGCACTTCGCACTGCAGGTCGTCGCCGTCGCGCTCGAAAATCTCATGCTCCTTCACGTGTAGCACAACGTACAGGTCTCCCGGTTTGCCGCCGTGAACGCCGGCTTCGCCGTTGCCGGTGGAGCGCAGTCGCGCGCCGGTATCGACGCCGGCCGGGACGCGGATGGTAACTTTGCTGGACTTGTCGCGGCGTCCCTCGCCGGTGCACTTGGGGCATGGCTTGTCGATTGAGGCACCACTGCCGTGGCAGCGGGGACAGGTTTGCGCGACGCTGAAAAAGCCCTGCGCCTGAACAACCTGTCCGCGGCCGTTGCAGGTGCCGCAGGTTGAGCGCCGTCCGCCGTCCGCGGCGCCGCTGCCGTTGCAAGAGTCGCAGGCGTCGAGTTTGTTGAGGCGAATTTTTTTTTCGCAACCTTGGACAGATTCCTCGAAGGTCAACTCCATGTCGTAGCGCAGATCGGAGCCGCGCGATGGCCCCGAAGAGTTGCGTTGGCCGCCGCCAAACAAATCCTCAAAAATACCGCCACCGCCACCGCCCCTGAACGCCTCCCGGAAAATATCGAACGGATCGTGAAATCCACCGCTGCCGCGGCTAGACCGGGAACCTGCGCCGAAAGCGGCATGGCCAAACTGATCGTAGGCTGATTTTTTTTCGGGGTCACTCAGAGCTTCGTAGGCTTCGCCGATTTCCTTGAATTTTTCCTCGGATCCCTTGTTGTCAGGGTTTTTGTCAGGGTGATGTTTGACTGCCAGCTTGCGGTAAGCCTTTTTGATTTCATCAGCGGAGGCTCCCTTGCTTATGCCCAGCACCTCGTAGTAGTCGCGCTTGGCCATTCTTATTTCTCGTTGGTTTCACCGGCATCCCCGGATGGGGCGGCCACGACGACGGAGGCGGCCCTGAGCAGGCGATCCCGCAAGCGGTAGCCTTTGCGGGTTTGCTCTAGCACGGTGCCTTCGTCGGCCTCATCGGTTTTTCTGCGGGACACGGCTTCGTGCTGTGAGGGGTCGAATGCTTGGCCGGTGGCGTCGATCTCGACAAGGCCGACCTCTTCGAGAGTGCGCTTGAGTAGTGTGTGAACCATCTCGATACCGGTTTTCAGCGAGTCGATTGTGCTGTCATCGGCGTTCCGAACGGCTGCCATAGCCATCTCGAAACTGTCCATAGTGGGCAGGAGTTGCTCAATAAGGGACTCGTTGGCGTAGCGGATGGCGTCCTGTTTCTCCTTGGCCAAGCGCTTTCGGAGATTGTCGGCCTCGGCGACCTGGCGCTGGAGTCGGTCATAAAACTCCTCCGCCTTGGCTGCCTGTTGGCGAAGCTCCTTGAGTTCCTTCGGGGTGGGCGGGGTAAGTTCATCCTCCTCTTCAGGTTCTTCGTTCGCTTGGCCAAGCGCTTGGCTGTCCTGTTCCGGTATGGACGGGTTGTTACCGTCTTTTTCCTCCGAGTCGTTGATCTCGATTTGAGTGGTGTCTTGGTTTTCCTCTTTCGCTTCCCTGCTCATGGATGTCTGCCGATAACCGGCGGAAAAAGTTATACACGACCGTCCCATTCGGGGCAACCGAGAAGAGCGGTTGAAGGTTGTTTGCATCGCATGGGTATTATTGTTATGATTTGGGGAGGTTAGCGAATGCCGGAAAAGACAAAAAAAGAGGTACAACCCCAAGCTCGCGAGTACTTTGAGAAGGGGATCACAGCACTGCGAAAGGACAATCTCGACTACGCGACCAAGCTTTTTGAGCAGGCGTTACGGCGTGAGCCGGGGTTTTTCGAGTGCCGCGAAGCACTACGGCTTAACCAGTTCAAGCGTTCTGGCAAGAAGAGCGGCCTCTTCAAGATGTTCGGCAAGACGACTTCGACGTCGCTTTTGCCGAAGGGCCAGTTGGCGTTGAAAAAGGATCCGATTGAGGCGATCGAGGTCGCCGAGCAGGTCCTGAATGATGACCCATACAGCGTGATGGGCAACAAGCTTTTGGCGGATGCCGCCACGGCGGCCGGATTCCCGCGCACGGCGCTGTTCGCTTGGGATCTCGTCATGCAGAAGCAGCCGGATGACAAGGCCAACATCATGCGATACTGTCAGGCGTTGGTGAATAACGGCGACGTGGCCAAGGCGGAGGAAACCTGCACGGCATTGGCCAAGGCGCACCCCGGCGACCAGGAGGTGCTGCAGTTGTCCAAGAACCTGACGGCCAGCCGAACCCTGTCCGAGGGCGGCTACGACAAGGTCGCCTCCGGTGAGTCCGACTACCGCGCAGTGCTGAAGGACGAGGCAGAGGCGGTGTTGCTCGAGCAGGAGAACCGGCGTTCCGAGCAGGAGTCCACAGCCGAGAGCCTTATCAAGGAGTACGAGCAGCGGTTGGTGGACGCCCCGGAAAACCTGAAGCTCATTCGCTCGCTGGCGGAACTGCACAGCCGCGTGAAGAATTTTGACAAGTCAATTGGCTACTACGAGCGGTTCAACAAGACCAACCTGCGCTCCGATGCCGCCGTGGATCGGGCTATCGTGGACACGAAACTGTTGCAGTTCGACTGGCGGATTAAACAGGCCAGCCAGGGCGATGCCGGCGAACTGGAAGTCGAGCGCAATGCGTTTGAAATGGACCAGATTCGGCGCCTGTCCGACACGTACCCCTCCGACTTGTCGCTGCGATACGACCTCGGTGTGCTGCAATTCAAGGCCGGCGAGATCACTTTGGCGATCCAATCCTTTCAGCGTTCGCAGGCCAATCCCCACAAGGAAATCCCGTCGTTGATGCAAATGGGCAAGTGCTTTGCAAAGCGCGGCATGAACGACATGGCGGCGAGCACATTGCAAAAGGCGCTCGATAAAAAGGAAATCATGGACGACGAAAAAATAGATCTGCATTACCAACTCGGCTGCGTGCTCGACTCGATGGATCGGGCGGGGGAATCGATCGATCAGTTCAAGCTTATTTACGAGCGCGACATCGGCTATCGCGACGTCGCCGAGCGGGTGGATACCTATTACGCCAATCTTGCATAGGGCGGCACTGGAATGATGAAATCAATGACCGGTTACGGGCGGGGCGAATGCACAGCAAAAGGCGCGAGCATCACCGTCGAGTTGAACTCAGTGAACCGCAAACAGGCCGAGGTGTCGCTGAGTGTCCCGTCGGAGTTGGAGTCGATCGAGCCCGACTTGCGCGACCTGATCCTCGCCTCGGTGTCTCGGGGGCGAGTCAGTGGCCGGGTCGTTTTGCAGTATACCGGGTCGAGTCGCGCTTCCGCCGTTGCCGTCAACGAGACGCAAGCTAAGGCGTACCGGAGGGAACTGAGCAAGCTAGCCAAGTCGCTGGAAATCCCTGATAACCTCTCGATGGAGGGTCTCCTGCGCCTGCCGGGAGTGCTCGAGAACACCCAGCCAACACTCGATGCGAAGGCGTTTCGCGCGCCGATCAAGAGTGCGCTTGGCCAAGCGCTTGAGGGTTTGTTGTCGATGCGTGAGAAAGAGGGGGGCAACCTTGGCCGTGACTTGGCCAAGCGCCTGGCCAAGCTGCGCCGCATCGTTAAGCGAGTGGCCAAGCTTGCCCCGGATGTGCTCAAACACCACCGGGAGCGACTGATCGAACGATTAAAAAAAACCAACGTCGAGGTGCCGGACATGGACGACGATCGCCTGCTTCGTGAGATTGTTTATTACACGGATCGAACGGACATCACCGAAGAGTTGACCCGACTGGGCAGCCACTTCGTCCAACTTGAGGAGTG